>NZ_JBBCBT010000014.1:0-127064 GCF_037203985.1 Pseudarthrobacter sp. CCNWLW217 | reverse complement strand
ACCGGAGGTCCTCACCCATGAGTCAGCGACTCCAGCGAGTCATCACATTCACCCAACCAACGTCCCTGGGCAGTACAGCTAGGCCCGGCTTTGGCAAACAGCCCGGACCCGGGCTCAGCTGTCGGACGGGCTGTTCACCATAGACAGTGCCGCACGCTCCATGTAGTCCCATAGCGTGCCTTCGTACAACGGCGGCAGCCCCAACGAGTCCACGGCCGCGCGCATGTGGAAGAGCCAACGGTCCTTCGCCTCGGGCGTGACCTGAAACGGCATGTGCCGCATCCGCAGCCGGGGGTGGCCGCGTTCCTCGCCATACGTGGTGGGGCCACCCCAGTACTGCTCCAGGAACATCAGGAAACGGCGCTTGGCCGGGGCAAGGTCCTCTTCCGGGTACATCGGACGCAACAGCGGGTCGGTAGCCACGCCGTCGTAGAAGACATCGATGAGGCGAACGAACGTTTCATGGCCGCCAACGGCATCGTAGAAGTTGTCCGTGTAGCCTGGCTGGCTGAAAGGGTCGTTCTGCATCAGCTGGCGCGGCTGCTGCGGCTCGGCGGGTGTGCTCATGTCCCTATTCTCCGGCTTTCTGGTCAGTCTTTTTAGTCTCGGTGTTGGTGGCAGGCTCGTGCAGTGCAGTTTCCGGGCCGGCGGCGGGCGCATCAGGCACCGGCGCGTAGTTGCCTTGGGAACGGTTGCCGACCCGGAGGATTTCCCCGTTGCGCAGGTACCAGATGGCGCCGTCCTCGGACCGGACCCGGGTGATGCGCAGGCCCATGGATTCCACAACCCCCACCACCTCGCTGGTTTCGATGACGTCGCCGATTCCGTACTGGTCCTCGATGGTGATGAAGATGCCGGCCAGGAAATCCCGGATCAGCTGCTGGGCGCCGAAGCCAATGGCCACACCGAGGATTCCCACGCTTGTCAGCAGCGGGGCGATGTTGATGTCCAGGTTCTGGAGGACATACATGCTGGTGATGACGGCCACCAGCACGCCTACGATGCTGTTGAGCAGCGATCCGATGGTTTCGGCGCGCTGGACGCGGCGCTCATGATCCAAGGCCCGGATCGCCGGGGCCACCCACTTGAAGTGGGCCTTCTTGAAGAAGTTGCTCCCGGAGGCTACCCGCCTGCTGATCCGGGAAATCACGAAGGTTGCCACCAACCAGATAGCTACGCCGACGCCCAGGCTGATGACAATGCCGGTGACGCTGACGCCGTCGGGCTCGGAGGCGAGGGAAGGGGTGATCGACAACGTGCTGAACATAAACGGTAAAACTCCTTGGGGGTTCTCCGGCGGGGGCCGGGAGGGTGCTCGCCGGCGCTCGGGTTTCGCCGGGCGCGGAAGGCTCTGTTCTCTTTCAACCCTAGCGCCGTAGCGTGGACCCATGCGCATCCTTGTATTGGGCGGAACTGCCTTCCTGTCCGCAGAAATAGTCCGGCAAGCAGTGGCTGCGGGGCACGATGTTACGTGCCTGGCCCGCGGTTCGGCGGCTCAACCGCCGGAGGGCGCTCAATGGTTGAGGGCGGACCGTTCACTTGGCGCGAACGCTTATGACGGGGCCACCGGAGTTTGGGACGAAGTCATTGACGTGGCCCGCGATACCGTCCAGGCGACGGAGGCTCTGGACGCACTGGCAGACAGAGCCGGCCATTGGACGTTTGTGTCCAGCTGTTCGGTCTACGCCGACCATTCGACCCCGGGAGAGGCGGAGGACGCTGCCCTCCTGCCTCCCCTGCCCGCCGGTACGGTGTCCGCCCCCGAAAACTACGGGGAGTCGAAGTCGGCCATCGAGCAGGCAACCTTGGCTGCGGCCGCAGCCAAGGCGCATCTCTGCCGGGCCGGACTCATCGGCGGTCCCGGCGACACAACGGATCGCTACGGCTACTGGCCGGCGAGGTTCGCCCGGGACAATGGACCCGTCGTCGTCCCCGACATACCCGGCCACGCCACCCAAGTCATCGACGTCCGCGACCTGGCCCTATGGATTCTCCACGCCGCGGAGCAGGGTGTCACGGGCGCACTGAATGCCTTGGGGGACCAGGTGCCCTTCGCCGACTACCTTGAGGGCTCGAAAGCCGCCGCCGGCTACCAGGGCGAGGTCCTAACGGCGCCGGAGGACTGGCTCGTGGACCATGGAGTCGATTATTGGGCCGGGCCTGATTCCCTCCCGCTGTGGCTGCCGCCGGGCCACGACGGCTTCTGCACACGCAGCAACATGGCTGCCCGTGCCGCCGGACTGGCGACGCGCCCCTGGCAGGAGACGGTGGCGGACACCCTCGAGGACGAGCGCCGCCGCGGACTGAACCGCCGCCGCAAGGCCGGGCTTGCCCCCGCCACGGAAGCCCGGCTCGTGGAGGAGCTCCGCCGAAGCGTATGAATCCCATCCGCCCAACTGAGTAGCAGCAGGTGTTGTTCTGAGCCCTCAAAACGACATCTGCTGCTACTCAGTTGGGGTCATGCCGTCAGGGTCACGGGATCGTGGTGCACGGGGAAATTGACGCTCCGGGCAATGAAACAGACCTGGTTTGCTTCGTGGTGCATTTGCTCCGCCAGAGCCACGTGGGCCGGGTCCGCCAGCGTCACCCTCGGGTGCAGGGTCACTGACTCAAACTGCCCGCTGCCGTCCCGGTTCAGGCGCATCGTCCCCGTGGCTTCGTCCCGGTAGTCCGTAACAATGACGCCGTGCCGTACAGCCACGTGCAGGAAGGACAGCATGTGGCACTGGGCGAGAGCGGCGAGGAGAAGTTGCTCGGGGTTGTAGCGTGACCTGTCGCCATGGAACGTCGGGTCGGCGGAGCCCGGGAGCACCGGCAGCCCCGGAATCAGGACGTCGTGGTCCCGCGAGTAGCCCCGGTAGGACGACGTTCCCTCCCCAAGGTTGCCGGTCCACTGCACGGTCAGTTCATAGCGGTGCTCACCCAGGCTCATGCCGCACGCCTAGGCATCGCCGGGAAGGACGTCGGCCGCACGGGCGCGCAGTGCCCGGGCAACGCCGTCGCGGTTTTCCAGCATCATCCGCCGCAACGCGGCGCTTTCTGCCGGGAGGGCGGCCAGGAAGCCGTCAGTCCGGTCGATGGTGGCCTGGGTGGTCAGCAGGGCCGGGTAGAGCCCGACGACGATCTGCTGGGCCAGTGCGTGGGTGCGGGTGGCCACGATCCCAGGAACCGCCTCGAAGTACTTTTCCGCGTACGGCTCCAGCAGGGACCGGTCCAGGACCCGGGTGAATCCGGTCACCGCAGAGCCCTGCAGTGCGTTGGACAGTTCGCCCTTGACCACGATCGATTCCCACGCGGCCGCCTTGGCCTCGGGCGTGGGGATCGCGGCCTTGGCCAGGGCCGCCGCGTTCTGCCCACTGGCGGTGTTGTCCCGTTCCAGTTCGGCGTTGATGTCCTCCGTGCCCAGGCGGCCGCCGGCTACCAGGGATGCCAGGAGCTCCCACCGGAGGTCCTGGTCCACGGCCAGCCCGTCCAGGGGTGTTGCGCCGGACAGAAGGCCGGCAACGGTATCCAGCTGCCCGGTGCTGCGGGCCAGGAGGGCAAAAGACTTCACGAACTGCAGCTGGGCGTCGGATCCGCCCGGCACAGTGTTGGCGAGTTCCCACAGCGTGTCCACCGCTGCCACAGCAGTGGCCTCACGGTGCTGCTCAGCGACATAGAAGTTCAGCGTGGTGGCCAGCTGGCGCAGCTGGACCAGGATCACCGAGGAATCCGATTCCGCGGCAACGTTGGCCAGGATCAGGTCAACGTAGCGGCGAGCGGGGGTCTCGCCGTCGCGCGCCGCATCCCACGCGGAATTCCATACCAGGGTGCGCGGGAGGCTCTCACTGAAGTCCTTCAGGTGTGCTGTGGCCGTCGCCAGGGACTTTTCGTCCAGCCGAACCTTGGCGTAGGCGAGGTCGTCGTCGTTGACCAGGATCAGGTCCGGCTGCGCCAGTCCGGCCAAGGCCGGCACCTCGGTGCGCCCGCCGTCGACGTCGAGTTCCTCCCGGTGCACGCGCTCGAGCTTGCCGGCGCTATTGAGGTTGTAGAAGCCAACGGCAAGGCGGTGCGGACGGATGGTGGGCCACTCCTCAACGGCCGACTGGACTATCACGAAGGAGGTGAGGTTCCCGTCGCCGTCAACCTCCAGCTCGGGCTTGAGCGTGTTCACGCCGGCCGTTTCCAGCCACAACTGGCCCCATCGGTCAAGATCCCGGCCGCTGGCTTTCTCCAGCTCCACCATGAGGTCGCTGAGCTCGGTGTTCTGCCAGGCGTGCTTGCTGAAGTACTCCCGCACGCCCGCCATGAACTGCTCCGGACCGACCCAGGCCACCAGCTGGCGCAGCACGGAGGCGCCCTTGGCGTAGGTAATGCCGTCGAAGTTGACCTCCACATCCTGCAGGTTGT
Source organism: Pseudarthrobacter sp. CCNWLW217 (assembly GCF_037203985.1). Taxonomy (NCBI): domain Bacteria; kingdom Bacillati; phylum Actinomycetota; class Actinomycetes; order Micrococcales; family Micrococcaceae; genus Pseudarthrobacter; species Pseudarthrobacter sp. CCNWLW217. The sequence continues at coordinate 122,675 of NZ_JBBCBT010000014.1, read as the reverse complement.
TGATTTCGGCGAAGATCGGGTGCGTGGTGGGCAGCTGGTCCTGGCGGTAGGCCCAGGACTTCTCCACGGAGGCGAAGGTGGTCCACGCACTGGTGAAGGACGTATTCTCCACGGCGGCGAGGTGGGACATGTATTCGGCGAAGGATTCGTTGAGCCAGAGGTCATTCCACCAGCGCATGGTCACCAAATCGCCGAACCACATGTGCGCGAGCTCATGCAGCACCGTGATGGCCCGCCGTTCGATCTGCGCGTCGGTGACTTTGCTACGGAAGACGTACCCTTCGAGGATGGTGACCGCGCCTGCGTTTTCCATGGCCCCCGCGTTGAACTCGGGCACAAACAGCTGGTCGTACTTCTCGAACGGGTACGGGCAGCCGAACTGGGCCTCGAAGAATTCAAAGCCTTGCCGGGTCAGCTCAAAGATGTTTTCGGCATCGAGGTACTGCATCAGTGATTTCCGGGCAAAGACGCCCAGCGGGATGACCCGTCCGTCAGAACTGGCCACCTCACTCCGGACCGACTGGTAGGGGCCTGCGATCAGCGCGGTGACGTAGGAAGAAAGCCTGGGCGTCGGGGCGAAGGACCAGACGGAGCGCGCCCCGCCGTTGTCCCCGGGAGTGGTTTCCTGCGGCGCGGGGGTGGGGGAGTTGGAAATAACGTCCCAGTGCGACGGTGCGGTGACGTTGAAGGTAAACGTGCCCTTGAGGTCCGGCTGCTCAAAGACGGCAAACATGCGGCGCGAATCGGGCACCTCGAACTGGGTGTACAGGTAAACCTCGCCGTCCACCGGATCCACGAACCGGTGCAGGCCTTCGCCAGTATTCATGTACGGGGCGTCGGCAACCACCGTGAGCTCGTTGGTGGCCGCCAGGTCCGGCAGCTGGATACGGACGCCGTCGGAGACGGTGCCGGGGTCCAGGGCACGCCCGTTGAGCGTGACGCTGTGGACCGTGTGGGTAATGGCGTCGATAAACGTGGAGGAACCCGGTTCGGCTTCGAACTTTACCGTTGTGGTGCTCCCGAAGACCTTCTCGCCCCTGGTCAAATCCAGGCTGACCGTGTAGGAATCGACAGTGATCAGTTCGGCGCGCTCGCGGGCTTCGGTGCGCGTCAGGTTAATACCTGGCAAGGGGGCCTCCAGAAGGGTTGCTGTTGCCGGCGGGTGATGGCCTGCGCCGGGCACTGTGAAATCATTCTTTCATTTCTTGGGCGGTTGGCAAGTTACCGCGATCACATCCCGACACGGCGGGAGTAGCGTTAATGCATGGGCAAGTTCAGGGATGCGGTGGATGCCAAGGCGCTGCGGTTTGCTGTCGGGTTTCCGGTGGTACTGGCCGCGGCTTTTGTTTTCTGTGCCTTCCTCCTGCGGCCTGACCTTCCGGAGCCGCTCGCCGTGAGCTGGACGGACGACGGCGGCGCCTCCTTTGCGTCGTTTTCCGCCTATGCGTGGGGAGGGGCGCTGATCATCGTGGCAGCGGGCTGGCTGGTCCTGTCCCAGGCCGTTCCGGTCTCCCGTCCGGCCGTGATGCGCAGGATCATGATGGGGGCCGGACTGTTCCTGAGCCTCTTCATTACCAGCGTCCTGGCAGCCGGGCTGGTGGGCCAGACCGGACTTGCAGACGCCCGCGAATCCCGGGTGGACCTGACAGTCCTGGCACTGGGAAGCGGTGCAGCGCTCTCACTGGGGGTCATCATGGGCTTTGTTTTCAAGGCCGACAGGCAGTGGTCGCCGGAAGACGACAGGGCCTTCGAGCTGGCCCTCGCCAGGGAACTGGACCCTGACCTCGCGCGCGATTCGATCCGGCTCTGGGTCCACGCCCGGAGTTCGGTTTTTGTCATGATCACCGTGGCCACGCTCTTTCCCGCAGCCTTGATCACTATTGCCCTGCCGTGGCTGGGAGCCGTCCTCGCAGGGCTGGCCGTCGTGGCCGCGGCGTTCCTCTGCGCCAGGGTCAAGGCCGACCGCAGCGGCCTGCGGGTGCTGGTGGCCGGCGTGTTCCCGGTGATGGACGTGCCCGCAGCGGCCATCTCGGAGGCCAACGCCTCGGAGGTGAAGGCCGCTGACTATGGCGGGTGGGGCTACCGGAACCACAGCGGCACCGCCGCCATGCTGGTAAGCAGCGGCCCCGCCGTCGTCGTGCGGAAAACAGACGGCCGCAGCCTCGCAGTGAGCGGCGGCAGCCCGGCGTCCGCTGCCCGCCTGGCCGAAGTCCTGACCCGGGTGGCCGCGCGGGCGCATGGCGGAGCCTCCGGCGCGGCGGGTGCAGAGTCCTAGTATTCTTGTCCCTGTTGATCTGACCCTGGCTTGGGCCGGCGCCGCTGAGCCAACATTTCTGCCCATCACCGCTAAACCGAACGGATACTGTCGTGACTTCTTCCCCTGCCTTCCCGCGGGTACACATCGCCACCGACCACGCAGGCATGGAACTCAGCGCCCACCTCGTCACCCACCTCACGGCAAAGGGCTACGACGTAGTGGACCACGGTCCCAAGGAGTACGACGCACAGGACGATTACCCCTCCTTCTGCATCAACGCCGCATTGGCCGTGGTGGCTGACCAGAAAGCCGGCGTCCACGCCCTGGGAATCGTGCTGGGCGGCTCCGGCAATGGTGAGCAGATCGCCGCGAACAAGGTCAAGGGCGTTCGCGCAGCGCTGGCCTGGAACCACTCCACTGCCACGCTGGCCCGTGAACACAATGACGCCAATGTGGTGGCAGTCGGCGGACGGCAGCACACTGTCGAAGAAGCCACAGCGCTGATCGAGGCTTTCCTGGCGGAACCGTTCAGCAATGATGAACGGCACGTGCGCAGGATCGGCAAGATTGCCGCCTACGAAACCACCGGCGAGGTTATCGAGTAGTGCCCGAAGGCCACTCGGTACGCCGGCTGGCGCGCCAGTTCGGCGATGTTTTCGGCGGCGAGACGCTGGCTGTGAGCAGTCCGCAGGGGCGGTTCGCGGCCGGCGCCGCCCTGCTCGATGGCCACACGCTGACCGAATCGCAGGCCCACGGCAAGCACCTGTTCCTGCATTTTGACCACGCCCTGGTGCTCCATGTCCACCTGGGTCTCTACGGGGCATGGGATTTCGGCGGTGACGCCGCCTTCCGGGGCGCCTCCAGCATTGGCGCGCCCCGGAAAGTGGGGGAGCGGGAAACATTCGACGACGGCGGCGGGCTTCACTACGCCGGCCCGCCTGCTCCGGTCGGCGCAGTCCGGGTCAGGCTGGTGGGCAGGCACGGCTGGGCGGACCTGCGCGGCGCCACTACCTGCGCTGCCATCACCACGGCCGAAGCCGCTGCCGTGCTCGCGAGACTGGGACCGGATCCGTTGCGCAATCTGCCGCCGGACCGGGAACGCTTTGTGACGGGCGTGCAGTCACGAAAGACGCCCATCGCGGCGCTGCTGATGGACCAAAAGGTGATTGCCGGCGTCGGAAACGTCTACCGGGCCGAAGTCCTCTTCCGCCAGCGGATCGATCCGCTGCTGCCGGGCACTTCGCTGCCCCGGAAATCCGCGGAAATGTTGTGGGATGACACCGCAGCGGTGATGGGTGACGGCGTCCGCGACGGCAGGATCATCACCACGCCGCCGTCGTACTGGTCAGCGGGTGCCGCGTTGCCTGCGGGGGACGAAGCGCACTACGTCTACAAACGCCAGGGGCTGCCGTGCAGGGTCTGCGCCGTCCCGGTGGCCCTGGCAGAGCTGGGAGGCCGGAAACTCTATTGGTGTCCCGGCTGCCAGGAGAACTAGGGGCTGCAGGCCGGACGCGCCGCCCGCCCACGATCAGTATGTGACGGGCTCCATCGGAGTCTGCCGGAGCACGGGCTGCCGGATGGGCGGTGCCTTCCGGGTAGACGCCAACACAAAAAGGACCCCTCAGCGAGGGGCCCTTTTGGTGTTTGTCCGTTGAACGGACTCGTTATGGAGGGGACGACGGGAATCGAACCCGCGTAATCAGTTTGGAAGACTGAGGCTTTACCATTAAGCTACGTCCCCGGGAGAACAGCAGTCCTGCATTAACATGTCCTGCACTGTCAATGCTACTGCCGGTCTTTCGGGCTGGCTGATCAAGCCGGATATAACTAAACCTAATTCATGCCCCACGTGTCAAATGTGCAATCACGGCCGGTTTGACCGTAGACTTGCCTGTGCACTTACGGGGTGTAGCTCAGCTTGGCTAGAGCGCCTGCTTTGGGAGCAGGAAGTCGCAGGTTCAAATCCTGTCACCCCGACTCTGCGGCCCGGACCGGACGGCCTGGACAGAACACACATGCGTTTGCAGAAACCCATCCCACAATCCCAGGAGTACTTAGACCGTGAAGAGCGCTGTCGAGAACCTCACCCCCACGCGGGTCAAGCTCAATGTTGAGGTCCCCTTTGAGGAATTGAAGCCCAGCATCGACGAGGCATACAAGACTGTTGCTTCGCAGATCCAGGTCCCTGGCTTCCGTAAGGGCAAGGTCCCGTCCAAGCTGATCGACCAGCGCGTTGGCCGCGGCTACGTCCTGGAGACCGCAATCAACGAGGGCCTCAACGGCTGGTACCAGGCGGCTGTGCAGGAATCGGGCATCCGCCCCCTGAGCCGCCCCGAGGTTGAGATCACCGAAGTTCCGGACCCCACGTCCACGGACGGGGAACTGAAGTTCCACGCCGAGGTTGACGTCCGCCCCGAGATCGAGCTGCCTGACTACGCCGGCATCAAGGTTGAGGTTGCCGCTGCGGAATCCTCCGATGAAGACGTCGACAAGGCCCTGGACGAACTCCGTGGCCGCTTCGGCACGCTGAAGTCCGTGGACCGCCCGGCCGCCGATGGCGACTTCCTGACCATCGACATCACCGCCACCGTTGACGGCACCGAGGTGGACTCCGCTGCAGGCCTGTCCTACCAGGTTGGCGCGGGAACCATGCTCGAGGGCCTGGACGAGGCAGTCACCGGCCTGAGCGCCGATGAAGACTCCATCTTCGACACCACGCTGGTTGGCGGCGAGCACGCCGGCGAAGCAGCCCAGGTCAAGGTTATTGTGAAGGCCGTCAAGGAGCGCGAGCTCCCCGAGGCCAACGACGACTTCGCCCAGCTGGCTTCAGAGTTCGACACCCTGGCTGAACTCCGCGAGGACCTGGCCAAGCAGGCTGCGGACTCCAAGGTTGTTGAGCAGGGCGTCGAAGCCCGGGACAAGGTCCTGGACAAGCTCGTTGAGCTCGTTGAGGTTCCGGTTCCGGACTCCGTCGTTGAAGAGCAGCTCGAAGCGCACTTCAAGGAGGGCAGCGGCCACGGTGAAGGCGAGCACGACACCGAGGAGCACCGCGCCGAGGTCAAGGCCAACACCGCCCGCGCCTTCCAGAACGAGATCATCCTTGACGCCATCGCCGAAAAGGAAGAAGTCAACGTCAGCCAGAACGAGCTGATCGACTACATCGTCTCCACTGCCAGCCAGTACGGCATGGACCCGAACCAGTTCGCCCAGATCATCGATCAGAGTGGCCAGGTTCCCATGATGGTTTCCGAGGTGCGCCGCCGTAAGGCACTGGCCGTTGTGCTGGGCCAGGCAACTGTTACCGACACCGCCGGCAACAACGTTGACCTGAGCGACTTCGTGCGTCCCGGTGGCGAAGAGGAAGCTCCCGCCGTCGAGGAAGAAGCTACGGAAGCCGCAGCTGAAGACGCCAAGGCCGAATCCGCAGCGAACGACGACCCCGCTGCCGTGAAGTTCTAGTACGGAAATAGTTTCCGCCGCCCGCCCCTGGACCCGACCGGTCCAGGGGCTGGGTGCTTTAACAGCCGGTTTCCGGCTCGTGCGCCGTCAGCGAACAGCGCGATTCGGGCGAACAAATCGGCCGTCAAAACGGTTAGTGTCCAAGTAGTGAAGTTCAGTGATGTCACCGTCACCAGCGAGAGGTAAGTACACATGTCACAGCACGCAGAGGCCCCACGAATGGCGACAGTCGATCCTGCAGCCCAGGACAACTACATCTACAACCGCCTCCTGAAAGAGCGGATCATCTGGCTGGGTTCCGAGGTGCGCGATGACAACGCCAACGCGATCTGCTCGCAGCTGCTGCTCCTGTCCGCCGAGAACCCGGACAAGGACATCTACCTTTACATCAACTCTCCCGGTGGCTCCGTCACCGCAGGAATGGCCATCTACGACACCATGCAGTTCATCCCGAACGATGTTGTCACCGTGGCCACCGGCCTTGCCGCTTCTATGGGACAGTTCCTGCTTTCCTCAGGCACCAAGGGCAAGCGCTACGCCACGCCGAACGCCCGCGTCCTGATGCACCAGCCTTCCGGCGGCATTGGCGGTACTGCCTCGGACATCAAGATCCAGGCCGAGCTGATCCTGCACATGAAGAAGGTCATGGCTGAGCTGACTGCCGAGCAGACCGGCCAGACTGTGGACACCATCCTCAAGGACAACGACCGCGACAAGTGGTTCACCGCCAAGGAAGCCCTGGAGTATGGCTTCTTTGACAAGATCGCGGCCCACGCCGGTTCCGTTTCCGGCGGCGGCGGAACCGCCAACGGTTCGTCCGGCGAGCCAGCATCCGAGAAGTAACCCGGCACTAGAACACTTAGATCAGGAGCAACACAATGACTTACAATTTCGGATCGACTGCCGGTAATCTTCCGACCAGCCGCTACGTCCTTCCCCAGTTCGAGGAGCGCACGCCCTACGGCTTCAAGCGCCAGGACCCGTACACCAAGCTGTTCGAGGACCGCATCATCTTCCTCGGCGTGCAGGTGGACGACGCCTCTGCCGACGACGTCATGGCGCAGCTGTTGGTTCTGGAGTCCACGGACCCGGACCGCGATATCACCCTGTACATCAACTCGCCGGGCGGCTCGTTCACGGCCATGACGGCCATTTACGACACCATGCAGTACATCCGGCCCGAGATTCAGACCGTCTGCCTCGGACAGGCTGCCAGCGCCGCTGCAGTGCTGCTGGCGGCCGGAACGCCCGGCAAGCGACTGGCGCTTCCCAACGCCCGTGTCCTGATCCACCAGCCGGCACTGTCCGGCGGTCAGGGCGGCCAGGCTTCGGACCTAGAGATCCAGGCCGCTGAAGTCATGCGGATGCGGTCCTGGCTCGAGGACACCCTCGCCCACCACTCGGGCCGGACCTCAGAGCAGGTCAACAACGACATCGAGCGTGACAAGATCCTGACGGCGGAAGAGGCCATGAACTACGGCCTCATCGACCAGGTCCTGGATTCACGCAAGATCAAGCCGCAGGCAATTACCAGGTAGTACGGCTCTGCTTCAGGCCGGTGCGGTCCAGTTCATTTGGGCCGCACCGGCCTTCGCTTTCCACCCTTGGGACCGAATGTGACCTAGAGTGGATGTTGTCACAGCCGGCCCTCCCAGGCCGGAACAGATTCCAGCAACGGTGCACAGCTGCCTGGCAGCAAGATACTAAGGGGTTCACATATGGCTCGGATTGGCGAGAGCACGGATCTGCTGAAGTGTTCTTTCTGCGGAAAGAGCCAGAAGCAGGTACGCAAGCTCATTGCCGGGCCCGGTGTCTATATCTGCGACGAATGCATTGAACTCTGCAACGAGATCATTGAGGAAGAGCTCGCCGAAGTCGCCGATCTGGGAAGTTTTGAATTGCCCAAGCCCCGGGAAATCTTCGACTTCCTGCAGGAATACGTCATCGGCCAGGAGCCGGCCAAACGGTCCCTCGCCGTCGCTGTTTATAACCACTACAAGCGGATCCAGGCGGGCCATGCGCCCAAGAGCGGGAGCCTCGCCGACGGCGGCCACCACGACGACGTCGAGATCGCCAAGTCCAATATCCTCCTGATCGGCCCTACGGGCTGTGGCAAGACCTACCTCGCCCAAACCTTGGCCCGCCGCCTCAACGTCCCCTTCGCCGTTGCTGACGCCACCGCCCTGACCGAGGCCGGCTACGTGGGTGAGGATGTGGAGAACATCCTCCTCAAGCTCATCCAGGCCGCGGACTACGACGTCAAAAAGGCCGAGCAGGGCATCATCTACATTGACGAGATCGACAAGATCTCCCGCAAGAGCGAGAACCCCTCCATCACCCGGGACGTGTCCGGCGAAGGCGTCCAGCAGGCACTGCTGAAAATTCTTGAAGGAACGGTAGCCTCGGTCCCGCCCCAGGGCGGCCGCAAACACCCGCACCAGGAATTCATCCAGATCGACACCACCAACGTGCTCTTCATCGTTGCCGGCGCGTTCGCCGGCCTGGAAGAGATCATCGGTTCCCGTTCCGGCCGAAAGGGAATCGGGTTCGGCGCCCCGCTTAACGAGGCCAGCAACAAGATCGACTCCTACGGCGAAGTAATGCCGGAGGACCTCCTGAAGTTCGGTCTGATCCCGGAATTCATCGGCCGGCTCCCCGTGATCACGACGGTATCCAACCTGGACCGTGACGCCCTGATCCAGATCCTCTCCACTCCCAAGAACGCACTGGTGAAGCAGTACCAGAAGATGTTCCAGATCGACGGCGTGGAGCTCGCCTTCGATGACGACGCCCTGAATGCCATCGCGGACCAGGCCCTTGAGCGGGGCACAGGCGCACGCGGCCTCCGCGCCATCATGGAGGAAGTGCTGCTTCCCGTCATGTTTGACCTGCCCAGCCGCGAAGACATCGCCAGCGTGGTGATCACGGCGGACGTGGTACTCAGCAAGGCTGAGCCCACTATGATTCCGCACGTGACCAAACGCCGTAAGTCAGCCTGACAGCACCCGCCGCCACACACCATCACGCTGAACGACGCAGAGGAATGACGCATGACTGAAACCACCCCGAACCAGGCCGATTTCTGGTTCGATCCCGTATGCCCGTTCGCGTGGATCACCTCACGATGGATCGGCGAGGTGGAGGCTGTCCGCGACATCAAGACTGCCTGGCACGTCATGAGCCTGGCAGTCCTCAACGAGGGCCGCGACCTGGACCCCGACTACCGGAAGTCCATGGACAACGCCTGGGGCCCCGTGCGCGTCATCATCGCAGCCAAGGAGCAGCACGGCGATCACGTCATTAAGCCGCTGTACGACGCCATGGGAACGCAGATCCATGAAGGCGGGCAGAAGGACTTCGCCATTGTGATCAGCAAGGCGCTGGCAGAATGCGGCCTCCCAGCCGGACTGGCCGAGACCGCCACGTCGGATGCGTTCGATTCCCAGCTGCGCGCCAGCCACGATGAGGGCATCTCATTGGTGGGCCAGGACGTCGGAACCCCGGTGGTCGCCTTTAACGGAACGGCCTTCTTTGGCCCCGTGCTGACCCGTATTCCTCGGGACGAGCAGGCTGGCCAGCTGTGGGACGCGACCGTGGCGTTGGCCTCCTATCCGCACTTCTTTGAGATTAAGCGGAGCCGTACTGAACGTCCCCGGTTCGACTGAATTCCTGCGTCCAGACACAACGAAAAGGGCCCTGGGAGAACTACTCTCATGTAGTTCTTCCGGGGCCCTTGCGTATCCCCATCTCCGGGACCAGAATGGTTTTTACCCACTTCGAAAGAAGAGGGACGCAGGAACCAAAGATTCAGTGATATGTATCTGACGCAGCCTTCGGCAAAGCCAGGTACAAGCTACCAGTGACGAGGTAGGAAGACCTGAAGATCAGCGGATCCTGCCAGACCATCAAAGACGTCACCAGATGGCCGAAAAGTCGAAGCCCCACCAACGGCAAAACGCTGATGGGGCTTCCCCTTTGCCCAAAAACAGGCCGTCAGGATCCGGGCCTGTTTGAAACAGGCCCGGATCCGGTCAGCCCTGTGCGGGTTCCTCCGGCGCAGCCAGGATGACGTCGCTGACCGTCAGTTCGCCTTCTCCGGCTACCAGCGTCAGTTCGCGGGCGTTCGACGCCGCCTTCAGGTCCGCCAGGCCGGCCTTGAGCTGGGTGGTCAGCGACTCGGAGGCAGTGATAGTGGCAGAGAGGACCTCGGTCCGCTGCTTCACCTTGGCCTCAGACTTTGCCTTGCGGACACCACTGAGGGCAGTGCCCACGGTGGCGAGCAGGGTGGTGTCGCCGTCGACCTCGATGGCCGTGGGCCATTCGGCACGGTGCACTGACCCGTTGCGCCACCAGCCCCAGACCTCTTCGGTGGCGAAGGGCAGGAACGGGGCAAAAAGACGCAGCAGGGTGTCCAGGCTCGTGGCGAGGGCGGCAAGGACCGAAGCCTGCTCCTCTTCGCCGGCCGCGCCGTACGAGCGGTCCTTGATGAGTTCGACGTAGTCGTCCGTGAACTGCCAGAAGAAGCTCTCGGTGATCTGCAGCGCCCGGGCGTAGTCGTAATTCTCGAACGCCTTGGCGGACTGCCGCACCACGTCGGCCAGCTGTGCCAGGACTGCACGGTCCAGCGGATTCGTGAGCACGGAGAGATCGGTGGACACCACCGAATTCTCCGTGGCTCCCAGGTTCAGGACGAACTTGGAGGCATTCAGGAGCTTGATCGCCAGGCGGCGGCCGATCTTCATCTGGGCAATCTCGTACGCTGTGTCAGCGCCGAGTTTGGCCGATGTGGCCCAGTAGCGGACGGCGTCGGAGCCGAACTCGTCGAGCACGTCGGTGGGAACCACCACGTTGCCCTTGGACTTGGACATCTTCTTCCGGTCCGGATCCAGGATCCAGCCCGAGATGGCGGCATGCTTCCACGGCGCGGTGTTCTGCAGCGAGTCCGCCTGGACCACCGAGGAGAAGAGCCACGTGCGGATGATGTCATGGCCCTGGGGGCGCAGGTCAAACGGGAAGACCTTGGCGAAAAGGTCCTCGTCCCGGCTCCAGCCGCCGACGATCTGGGGCGTCAGAGAGGACGTGGCCCAAGTGTCCAGGATGTCGGCGTCACCGGTAAAGCCGCCTGGGAGATCGCGCTGGGCCTCGTCGTAGCCCGGTGCTGCATCTGCCGCGGGGTCAACCGGCAGTTGCTCATCCGAGGGCACGATCGGGGTGTCGTACTGCGGGTTGCCGTCGGCGTCGAGCGGGTACCAGACGGGGATGGGAACGCCGAAGAAACGCTGGCGGGAAACCAGCCAGTCGCCGTTCAGGCCCGAGATCCAGTTCTCGAAGCGCGACCGCATAAAGGCAGGGTGGAAGTCGATCTCGTGGCCGCGGGCGATGAGGCGTTCGCGGCGGTCCTCTTCGCGGCCCCCGTTGCGGTAGTACCACTGGCGGGACGTGACCACTTCGAGCGGCTTGTCGCCCTTTTCGTAGAAGTTCACGGGGTGCATGATCTTCTTCGGCTCACCGTCGATCAGGTCCTCGGCGGCCAGGAGTTCCACCACAGTTTCCTTGGCACTGAAGACAGTCTTGCCCGCGATGGCTTCAAACGCCGTACGGCCGGCGTCGGTGCTGATCCAGTCCGGGGTGTCGCCGATGATGCGTCCGTCACGGCCCACGATGGCCCGAGTGGGCAGCTGGAGCTCGCGCCACCAGGTGACGTCGGTGAGGTCACCGAAGGTGCAGACCATGGCAATGCCGGACCCCTTGTCCGCTTTGGCCAGCGGGTGGGCCTTGACTTCAACCTCAACGCCGAAGACCGGGGACGTGACCTTCTTGCCGAACAGCGGCTGGTACCGTTCGTCGTCGGGGTTTGCCACCAGGGCCGCACAGGCCGCCAACAGTTCGGGACGGGTGGTCTCGATGTAGATCTTCTCGCCGTCCTCCGTGAAGAACGGGTACCGGTAGTAGTGCCCGGCCACTTCGCGGTCTTCCAGTTCGGCCTGCGCAACGGCCGTGCGGAACGTCACGTCCCACAGCGTGGGGGCCTCTGCCATGTAGGCGTCGCCGGCTGCGAGGTTGGCGAGGAAGGCACGCTGGGAGACTTCGCGCGAGGCGTCGTCGATGGTCCGATACGTCAGCTTCCAGTCGACGGACAGTCCGAGCTGCTGGAACAGGCTCTCGAAAACCTTCTCGTCCTCAACGGCAAGCTCTTCACAGAGCTCGATGAAGTTCCGGCGCGAGACGACGTCGAAATCGCGCTGGTTCTTGGCCGGCTGGGCCGGCGGCCGGTACGCGGCGTCGTAGGGGATAGCCGGGTCGCAGCGCACGCCGTAGTAGTTCTGCACGCGGCGCTCGGTGGGCAGGCCGTTGTCATCCCAGCCCATCGGGTAGAAGACGTTCTTGCCGATCATGCGCTGGTAACGGGCCAGGACGTCGGTCTGCGTGAAGGAGAACATGTGCCCCACGTGCAGCGAACCTGACGCGGTGGGCGGGGGAGTGTCGATCGAGTAGACCTGCTCCCGGGTGGTGTCCGGGTTGAACTTGTAGGTCCCTTCGGCAAGCCAGCGCTGCGTGAGGGCGGCTTCAAGCCCCTCAAGGGCGGGCTTGTCCGGAACGTTGATAGGGGCGGTGGAGGGCGTGTCTGTACCCTGATGTGCTTCAGCCATCTGCCAATTGTTTCATGGCCCGGACTTCATCATGCGACATCGGTTGGGGCATGGTCCCTGCCGGGGCCGTTAGGGTGGTGCCATGACTGAGGATTCACGCACCACGGCAAGGCAGAGTAGTGCAGCAGTAGTTACGGGGGCGAGTACCGGTATCGGCGAGGCCACCGTCCGCGCGCTGCGCGCTGAGGGGTGGACGGTTTTCGCTGTAGCCCGTCGCGCCGAACGGCTGGCCGCGCTCGAAGCCGAGACGGGCGCCGTCGGGGTTCCCGCCGACATCACCGAGGACGACGACGTCGCCCGGCTCCTTGCCCACGTCACCGAAGCAGGGGGCGCGGGAACGCTCATCAACATCGCAGGCGGAGCACGCGGAGCCGACTTCGTGGGCGCTGCCAACACCGAGGACTGGGACTGGATGTACCGGGTCAACGTGCTCGGCACCATGAAGGTCACCCGAGCCTTCCTGCCCATGCTCCGCGCCAATGGTGAAGGCACCGTCCTGAACCTCACGTCCACGGCCGGGCTGGCGGCCTACGAAGGCGGCGCAGGCTACAACGCGGCCAAGTTCGCCCAACACGCCATGACCGGCGCGCTCCGGCTGGAAGAGGCCGAGCACAATGTCCGCGTTATCGAAGTGGCCCCCGGACTGGTCTATACGGAGGAGTTCGCGCTGAACCGGCTCGGCGATCCGGAAGCGGCCAAGAAGGTATACGAGGGCGTGGAGAAGCCGCTGACCGCGGCTGATGTGGCTGACGTAGTGCGGTATGCCGTCAGCGCGCCGCACCACGTCAACCTGGACCAGATTGTCATCCGCCCTGTGGCGCAGGCCGCCAATTACAAGCTCATCCGCGAAGGCTGATCAGGTGGCCGGTACGGCGAGCGTGGCCAGGACGGCCGCGTGGTCCGTACCCGGCACCTTGTGGACCTGGTAGCCCGAAGTGCCCACCTGCCGGCTGGTCACCAGATGGTCGAGGGTGATCCCGGGCAGCCAGACCCCTTCCATAGGCCACGTGGGTACCAGGCGGGAACCCGAGGCTGTCCCCACATCGACAAGTCCTGGGCCTGCACCCAGAAGCTGCCGGAACTCGGAATGGTCATATGTGGCATTGAAGTCACCGACCAGCAGCCTGTTGCCAGGACGCCCGGTCAGCCTGCCCACGGACGCGAGGTCGCTGCGCCACTGGTCCACCCGGACATCCACGGGCGGCAGCGCGTGGACATTCGTTACCTCCAGAACCGCGACTGATCCTCGTGCCTCCGCTGTGAGCCGGACCGTCGGCATCCGGAACGGCGTGTCCGGGATGAGGCCCACCTGTTCGAGGGGATGGCTGGAATAGACGGCACCACCCGCGGCGTCATCGGTGGGGTCGCTGATCCGGTGCGGCAGGAGGGTGTCCAGGCCTGCGGCCGCCAGCCGGTCCTGCAGGGCCTGCGAATGCTCCTGGACGGTCAGGAGCCCTATCCCGTTATCCCTTACCAGCTCCACGATCCGGGTGGCGTCCGCCTGGCCATACTCCGCATTGATGGTCATGGCCTTCAGCTCCACCGTGGCTGCGGCGCCGGGTGCTGCGGACGGCCGGGCCGCATCAAACGGAAAGAGCCAGAACACCTGGCACAGCAGCAACGCCGCAGTGCCCACCTGCAGCCACCTGCTCCGGCCGAGCAGCGCCAGGACCAGTGCCACCGTGGCTGGCAGGGCCAGCCACGGTGTAAAGGAAACCAGCTGGACTGCCAGGACCGGCCATTCCCCTGGAACCGCCCGGACCACCGACATAGCCATCACTGGCAGGGAGGCCAGGAGCGACAGCCAGCGGCAGGCCGGGGCAAGGATTTTCCTGGCCGGAACGGGCGCAGGCGGCATAGTTTGGGCAGGAACTGCAGTTGCCTTCGGTTGTTGTCCAGGTGCAGCGGTGGAGCCGCGGGCGGAAGCAGTCATGGTCCTGAGTCTAGGCAATAACACTCCCCGCACCGGGAATGGCGGTGGGCCGCCGGGCGATAGTAGACTTGAAGACGGTTATGACCCGGCTATCACCGGTGAGCTTCCGGAAGAACGCACATATCGCCAGGCACCTGGCGGCCAGTGTCAGTAGAACCGGACGGGTAAGCCCGTCACAGCAGTAATGAGCGGCCGGCGCAACAGCACGTTCCAAGGAGCGTGACGGAGTGCCGGTAAGTGAGGTGGTACCGCGGTAAGCGTGCAGTCCCCGGACTGCGCAGGAGCCGTCCTCGCATCCTGAACGGAGCCCGACAGCAACGGCTGGACGGTTCACCAGCTCAACCCAGGATGTCGAGAATGACGTATTACCCCAAAGCCTCAGCCTCCCCTTCGGCCGCACCGGGCGCAGGTGTTTCCGCTTCCGTGAAGTTTCCGGAAATCGAAGAACGCATCCTGAAGTACTGGGACGAGGACGGCACGTTCCAGGCAAGCATCGACCAGCGAAGCGCTGACGCCCCCGGCGGCGAACCCGGCAGCAACGAGTTCGTCTTCTATGATGGCCCGCCGTTCGCCAACGGCCTGCCGCACTACGGACACCTCCTGACCGGCTACGCGAAGGACCTGGTGGGGCGCTATCAAACCCAGCGCGGCCGCCGCGTGGAACGCCGCTTCGGCTGGGACACCCATGGTTTGCCTGCTGAGCTGGAAGCGATGAAGCAGCTCGGCATGACTGACAAGACCCAGATCGAGGCCATGGGCATCGACAAGTTCAACGACGCCTGCCGGGCGTCGGTCATGAAGTACGCCGATG
The DNA here is from genome assembly GCF_037203985.1 of Pseudarthrobacter sp. CCNWLW217. Taxonomy (NCBI): domain Bacteria; kingdom Bacillati; phylum Actinomycetota; class Actinomycetes; order Micrococcales; family Micrococcaceae; genus Pseudarthrobacter; species Pseudarthrobacter sp. CCNWLW217. Next base: position 107,565 of record NZ_JBBCBT010000014.1, on the reverse strand, counting down.
AATGGCAGAGCTACGTCACGCGGCAGGCCCGCTGGGTGGACTTTGACAACGACTACAAGACCCTCAACGTCGAGTACATGGAGTCGGTCCTGTGGGCCTTCAAGCAACTGCACGAAAAGGGCCTGACGTATAACGGGTACCGTGTGCTGCCGTACTGCTGGAAAGACGAAACCCCGCTGTCCAACCATGAACTGCGCATGGACGACGACGTCTACAAGAACCGCCAGGACCAGACTGTCACCGTGACGTTCCCCATCACGGCAGGGGAGTCCGCTCTTTCCCGGCAGCTGGCCGGCGTGCAGGCGCTTGCCTGGACCACCACCCCGTGGACTCTGCCCACCAACCTGGCGCTCGCCGTCGGGCCTTCCATCACCTACGCCGTACTGCCCGCCGGACCCAACGGCATCAAGGCCGCCTCGCCGGAGGCGCCCGTCACGGGAAGCTTCCTCCTGGCCGCGGACCTGCTGGCCACCTACGCCAAGGACCTTGGCTACGAGGATGTTGAGGCCGCCGAGGCCGCGGTCACGTCCACCCACACCGGGGCAGAGCTGGAGGGCCTGCAGTACCAGCCGCTGTGGAACGACTTCAGCGACACCGAAAAATTCGGCACCCAGAACGCCTGGCGCATCCTGGTGGCCGACTATGTCACCACCACCGACGGCACGGGCATCGTCCACCAGGCACCGGCCTATGGCGAGGATGACCAGAAGGTCTGTGAAGAGGCCGGCATCCCCGTGGTGCTGTCCGTGGACGAGGGCGCCAAATTCCTGCCACTGTTCAAGCACGGCGACCTGCATGACATCGCGGGCCTCCAGGTCTTCGAGGCAAACAAGCCCATCACGCAGGTGCTCCGCGCCCAGGGCCGCCTGGTCCGGCAGGCCAGCTATGAACACAGCTACCCTCACTGCTGGCGCTGCCGGAACCCTCTGATCTACCGCGCAGTGTCGTCCTGGTACGTCGAGGTCACCAAATTCAAGGACCGGATGTCCGAACTGAACCAGGAGATCAACTGGATCCCCGGCAACGTCAAGGACGGCCAGTTCGGCAAATGGCTGGAAAACGCCCGCGACTGGTCCATCAGCCGCAACCGGTACTGGGGCAGCCCCATCCCCGTGTGGCAGTCCAGCGACCCCGAATTCCCGCGGACGGACGTTTACGGCTCCCTGGCCGAGATCGAAGCCGACTTTGGCCGCCTGCCGCTGAATGCGGATGGCCAGGTTGACCTGCACCGCCCATTCATCGACGAACTCACCCGCCCGAACCCCGACGACCCCCGGACCCCCGAAGAGGGACAGTCCGTGATGCGCCGCGTCGAAGACGTCCTGGACGTCTGGTTCGACTCCGGCTCCATGCCGTACGGCCAGGTGCACTACCCCTTCCAGAACGAAGCCTGGTTCGACACCCACAACCCCGCAGATTTCATCGTGGAGTACATCGGCCAGACGCGCGGCTGGTTCTACATGCTGCACATCCTCTCAACGGCCTTGTTTGACCGTCCGGCCTTCCGGAACGTCATCAGCCACGGCATCGTGCTGGGCTCGGACGGTCAGAAGATGTCCAAGAGCCTGCGCAACTACCCGGACGTCTCAGAGGTCCTGGACCGCGACGGCTCCGACGCCATGCGCTGGTTCCTGATGTCCAGCCCCATCCTTCGCGGCGGCAACCTGGTGGTCACCGAGCAGGGCATCCGCGACGGCGTCCGCCAGGTCATCCTGCCGCTGTGGAATGTGTACAGCTTCTTCACGCTGTACACAAACGCCGCTGCAGGAGGCAAGGGCTACGAAGCGAAGCTGCGGTACGACGGCTACGCGGACACCCTGGACCAATACCTGCTGGCCAACACCGGCGACCTGGTCCGCAACATGACCACCCAGCTGGACAGCTACGACATCTCCGGAGCCTGCGACGAACTCCGTAGCTACCTTGACATGCTCACCAACTGGTACGTCCGCCGAAGCCGCCAGCGCTTCTTCGACGAGAGCGTTGACGCCTTCGATGCGCTGTACACCGCGCTGGAAACCGTCTCCCGGGTGGCGGCGTCGCTGCTGCCGTTGGTCTCCGAGGAGATCTGGCGCGGCCTGACGGGCGGCCGTTCCGTACACCTGGCCGACTGGCCGGATGCTGACCTGTTCCCATCCAACGCAACGCTGGTCGAAGCGATGGACCGTGTCCAGCAGATTTGCTCCACCGGCTCCTCGCTGCGCAAGGCCGCAAACCTTCGCGTCCGGCTGCCACTGCAGGAACTGACCGTGGTGGCACCCGGCGCGGATGCGCTGGAAGGCTTCGCCGCCGTCGTCGCGGACGAACTGAACATCCGCTCGGTCCGCCTGCTCGACGCCGATAGCGCCTCCCCGGAGGAGTTCGGGATCGAGCAGAAGCTCGTCGTCAACGCCCGGGCCGCGGGCCCGCGCCTGGGCAAAAACGTCCAGCAGGCCATCAAGGGCTCGAAGTCCGGCGACTGGTCCGTTTCCGACGCCGGCGTGGTTACTGCCGGCGGCCTGGAACTGGAACCGCAGGAATACGCCCTGGAAACCGTGGTGGCAGAAGCGGCGGCGGGCGCCGGCTCGCGCGCGGCGGCCGTTCTGCCAGGTGGCGGATTTGTGGTGCTCAACACCGAGGTTACCCCCGAGCTCGAGGCCGAGGGCACGGCCCGCGACATGGTCCGTGCCATCCAGCAGGCGCGCAAGGATGCCGGGCTGAACGTCAGTGACCGCATCCGGACAAACGTCACCGCCACGATGGATGTTGTGGACGCGGTGAAAGCCCACGAAAACCTTGTAGTCACCGAAACCCTGACCCTGGAGCTTGGCTTGTTCTCCAACGGAGACGGCACCGAGCTGCAGATCACCGTCGAAAAGATCGAGGCCTAGGACATGACCGACGAATTTTCCGTGGAAAGCGTCTACGCCGAGCTCCTGGGGCGTGCCCCCGAAAACAAGATGGAACCACGGCTGGCGCCGTTGTTCCGCGCCATGGACGTGTTGGGGGAGCCCAACAAGGCGTACCCGATCATCCACGTGACCGGCACCAACGGCAAGACCTCCACGGCACGGATGATCGAGGCCGGACTGCGCGCCCATGGACTGAGCACGGGCCGCTACACAAGCCCGCACTTATCCAAGGTCACTGAGCGGATCAGTATCGATGGCGCCCCGGTGTCGGATGAGACGTTTGTCCGCATCTGGGACGAGATCCGCCCCTACCTGCAGATCGTCGACGACGAACTCACCGCTGCGGGGGAGCCCCGGCTCACCTACTTCGAGTGCCTCACCATCCTCGGCTTCGCGGTCTTCGCCGACCAACCGGTGAACGTTGCCGTCATTGAAGTAGGCCTCGGCGGCGTCACGGACGCCACCAACGTAGGCGACGGACAGGTCTCCGTGGTCACACCCATCTCCCTGGACCACACGGACCTGCTGGGCGACACGACGGAGGACATCGCCTACGAGAAAGCCGGCATCATCAAACCGGGCGGGTACCTGGTCAGCGCGGCGCAGCCGGTTGACGCCGCCCAGGTGCTGCTGGAAAAGGCCCGGGAAGTGTCCGTGCCGTTCCGCTTTGAAGGCGTGGAATTCGGGGTCGAATCCCGGACCGTGGCCGTCGGCGGCCAAATCGTCAGCATCCAGGGGATCGCCGGACGTTATCCGGAACTGATGGTCCCCTTGCACGGGGCCCACCAGGCCCAGAACGCTGCCGTTGCGGTGGCCGCGCTGGAGGCATTCTTCGGCGGCGAAAAGGAACTCGACGCCGACGTGCTCCAGGAAGCCTTCGCATCCGTCACCTCGCCGGGACGGCTGGAGGTTGTCCGGACCGCACCCACCATCATCGTTGACGCAGCGCACAACCCCGACGGCATCCGAGTCTCCTCCGAAGCCATCCAGGAGGCCTTCAGCTTCAGCAAGCTCGTTCCGGTGGTCGGGGTGCTGAAGGAAAAGGACGCGGAAGAAATCCTGCGCCAGCTCAAGGACTCCCTGGCAGGCCTCGCTGAGGAATACTGCTTCACGCAGTCCAACTCGCCCCGTGCAGTACCAGCTGCCGAACTCGCCGAACTGGCTGTGGAGCTGGGCTTCGGGGAGGACAACATCCACATCGAGGAGAAACTGGATAACGCCCTGGAATGGGCAGTTGAACGCGCGGAGTCCAACGATGACCTCGCTGGCGGAGTTCTCGTAACCGGTTCCATCACACTGGTGGCCGAAGCCCGGATCCTCCTGGGAAAGACGGAGGTGTAGCTCGTGGCCAAACTGACCAGGGCCCAGCGGGAATGGCGCCCGGGGATGCCCAAGAAGCGCCGTTCCACCAAGGTGATGTTCGCCTCCACTGTTCTGCTGCTGGAGGCCTTTGTGGCGTTCTTTGCCACGCTCGCGGTCTTCGGCCTCAAGCGCGGGGAACTGCCCCCGGCGCTGATCCTCGGAGTCGGCATTGGCCTGAGCGTCATCATGATCCTTGCCTGCGCTGTGCTGTCCAAACCTTGGGGCGTGGCGCTCGGCTGGATCCTGCAAATCGTACTCATCCTGACCGGCCTCGTGGAGCCCCTGATGTTCCTGGTGGGCGGGCTGTTCGGCCTTGCCTGGTGGTACGGGATCAGGACCGGCATCCGGATCGACTCCGAGGCCGCCCAGCGCGAACGCGAGCAGGCAGAGTGGAACGCCGCGCACCCGGAAGCCTCGTAGAATTGACCCGAAACCCCACCAACGCATTGGAGCAACCGTGAGCATTGAGCGCACCCTCGTTTTGATCAAGCCCGATGGCGTGGCACGCAACCTCAGCGGCGCCATCCTGAGCCGCATCGAGGCCAAGGGTTACACCCTTGCCGAGCTGAAGAAGGTTGATGCCAGCAGGGAACTCCTGGAACAGCACTACGAAGAGCACGTCGGCAAGCCCTTCTACGAACCCCTCGTGGAATTCATGCTTAGCGGCCCGGTTGTGGCAGCGATCTTCGAAGGTCACCGCGTCATCGAAGGCTTCCGGTCCCTGGCCGGCACCACGGACCCCACCACGGCCGCCCCGGGCACCATCCGCGGCGATTTCGGCCGGGACTGGGGCCTGAAGGTCCAGCAGAACCTGGTGCACGGCTCGGATTCCGTGGACTCAGCTGAGCGCGAAATCAAGATCTGGTTCCAGGACTAACATCCTGTACCCACCCGCCTCATCGAAGTGACACTTAAGGCCAATGTCCGGGGCGGACATTGGCCTTAAGTGTCACTTCGATGGGTCTGCGGCAGGCGTCAGAAGCCTGACGTGCCCGCGAACACCTGGATGAAGGCGAAGAAGATGGTTGCGATAACAGCTACGTAGAGCAGCGCCGTGATGATCCAGCCCGAGTCGCCCAGCACCCGCGCCACCCCTGAGGGAAGGGGGAGGACTCCGTGGGTGATGTTCCTGACTGTCACCCAGACGAACAGCGGGATCATGGCGGCCCAGACAATCATGCAGAAGGGGCACAGGATGTGGATCTCGTACAGGGCCTGGGACCAGAGCCACACTACGAAAGCGAAGCCCAGGGTCACTCCGGCCTGAAGGCCTGCCCAGTACCACCGGGCAAACGTAGCGCCGGACAGCAGCGCCATGCCGGTGGTGATGATCACCGCGAACGCCACAATGCCGATGAACATATTAGGGAATCCGAAGACGGAACTCTGCCAGGTCTGCATCACCTGCCCGCAGGAAATCCATGGGTTAACGTCGCAGACGGTGGTGTGGTTCGGGTCCTTGAGTACTTCGAGCTTCTCCAGGACGAGCGTTCCCGAGGCGAGCCAGCCGATGATTCCGGTGGCCACCATCAGCCAGCCAAGTGGCCGGTTGCGCGTCATCGGAGGAACTGTCCCCTGAGTCTCCGGGGCCGTCGCCGGGCGCGCGGAGGCCGGGCTGCCGGTTTCGGCGCCGCTGACGGGCGAAATGCTTGGCATGGTTCAGGCGTCCTTTTCATCGGGTGCTCTTTGCCCCGATTGTAACGCCGGAGCCTGAATCCGGCGCCCAGCTTAGCTTTCTGCCCGTCAGCGCCCTCGGCACCGGGCTGTCCGCCCAGCAGGCAGGCAGGCTCGAAATGATCGGCCGATCTTGCTTCCCCCGTCTTTTAGTCGGCGTGTGAGAGAATGAACTTGGCTGGAGGCCGACCCACATTCGGACTCCGGTCCGGTGGCTTTGTTCCCAAGACCGCCAATGATGAGCTGGCAGGCTTCGGATTCTCTGATCCGTCTTCCCGCCATTCCATTGGTCGGCACCTGGTTGTGGCATGTAGAACAACGGGTTTCAGAATGCTGCTGCCGGCTCCCACGGGCTGCCGCACCCCACTGCCGGTGCGAACCTGGGAGTATCCACTTGACTTCTGTCAATGCCTGCGGGTTTTGACAAATATGTGCCCCAATGGGTGCCGGATGTGGCGGTACGTCAGGGGCAGGAGTGTTGCCACATATGGAAAATGAACAAGTATTTGCCGTTAACAACGATGAAGCGGTAGCCGAGGCTCCGGACGCGCCGAAGAAGGCCACCAGGACCCGGCGGAAGGCCGCGCCAAAGCCGGAAGCCACCCCGGAAGCGACCGCAGCGGATGCCTCTGCGACGCCCGGCGCTGAAGAACCTGCGCTTGAGGCGGCTCCGCCGGTCCGCCGCACCCGTGCGCGAAAAAAGGTAGACGCCACCGAGCCACTGCCTGCGTTCGCAGCCGAGGCAGCGGCCCCGGAAACGGTCGCTGAGGCAGGCTCCGGCCACGCCGACGAAGCCGCGTCCGCCGTTGCCACCCCCGAAGCAGAGCCGGAGGCAAAGCCGGTCCGTCGCCGCCGCGTCGCAACCCGCAAGACGTCGGCTCCTGACGTCGCAGCCGTCCCCGGGACAGAGGCGGAGCCTGCGGCTGCTGCAGCATCAGTTGAAACTCCCGTAGAGGAAACCCCGGCGTCGAAGGCTCTCGAGCCCGAGGCCGCAGTGGAGGAAACCCAGGTGCCGGAATCGGCAACGGTGGAAACGCCGGCACCCGCAGTTTCCGAAACCACCGCGCCTGACGCTGAAGCCGCAGTACCCGCACAGCCAGCACCGGCCAGCCCGTTCGGCTCCCTTTTCCTGGAGCCAGGGTCGGCAACCTCCGTCCTGTTCCAGGCACCGGACCTGAGCACCGTGGTCCGTCCCGCCCCGGCACCCACCGCGGCGGCGGAGGAAGCGGAAGAGGACGACGCCGAACTCACCGAAGATGACGACGCCAACGGCCGTCGCAGGCGGCGCAGCCGTGGTCGCCGCGGGCGCAGCCGCGCAGGCGACCGCGACCTCGAGGGCGACAGCGAGGGCAGCGACAATGAAACAGAGGAAGCTGACGAGGAATCAGCGGGCCAGCCAGACGAGGGCGTAACCTCCCGCCGTCGTCGTCGGCGCCGCCGCGGTGACCAGGACCTGGAACTGACCGGTGGCGGGGATGACGATCCGCCCAACACAGTGACCCGCGTCCGCGCTCCCCGCGCCGTGACCGAAGCGCCCGTCAACAACCGCGTGACGTCCGTCAAGGGCTCCACCAGGCTGGAAGCCAAGAAGCAGCGCCGCCGTGAATCCCGCGATACTGGCCGCCGCCGCACCGTCATCACCGAAGCAGAGTTCCTGGCCCGCCGCGAATCCGTGGACCGCCAGATGATCGTCCGGCAACGCGACGACAGAATCCAGATCGCAGTCCTGGAAGACGGCGTCCTGGCCGAGCACTTTGTCTCCAAGACGCAGCAGGACTCCCTGATCGGGAACGTCTACCTCGGCAAGGTGCAGAACGTCCTGCCATCAATGGAAGCGGCGTTCGTTGATATCGGCCGCGGCCGGAACGCCGTCCTGTACGCCGGTGAGGTGAACTGGGAAGCCGTCAACCTCGAAGGCAAGCAGCGCCGGATCGAGAACGCCCTGAAGTCCGGCGACACCGTCCTGGTCCAGGTCACCAAGGACCCCGTGGGTCACAAGGGCGCGCGCCTGACCAGCCAGATCTCCCTCCCCGGCCGCTACCTGGTCTACGTACCCGGCGGCTCCATGACGGGAATTTCACGTAAGCTGCCCGACGTCGAACGCAACCGGCTCAAGCGCATCCTCAAGGACCGCCTGCCGGAGCATGCCGGCGTCATCGTCCGCACGGCCGCAGAAGGCGCCTCGGAAGAGGAGCTTACGCACGACATCAACCGTCTGCGCGCCCAGTGGGAGGGCATTGAAAGCCAGTCCACGTCCACGAAGATCCTTGCCCCGGAACTTCTCTACGGCGAACCGGACCTCACCATCAAGGTGGTTCGGGACGTCTTCAACGAGGACTTCTCCAAGCTGATCGTTTCCGGTGGGGAGGCATGGGACACCATCGAGGCCTACGTCACGTACGTGGCCCCCGATCTGGTGGGCCGCCTGGAAAAGTGGACCAAGGACCAGGACATCTTCGCGGCCTGGCGGATCGACGAGCAGATCCATAAGGCACTCGAACGCAAGGTCTTCCTGCCCTCTGGCGGTTCGCTGGTCATCGACCGAACCGAAGCCATGACCGTGGTGGACGTCAACACCGGCAAGTTCACCGGCAGCGGCGGCAACCTCGAGGAAACGGTCACCAAGAACAACCTCGAAGCTGCCGAAGAAGTTGTACGCCAGTTGCGGCTCCGCGACATCGGCGGCATTATCGTCATCGACTTCATCGATATGGTCCTGGAATCCAACCGCGACCTCGTCCTGCGCCGCATGGTGGAATGCCTGGGCCGCGACCGCACCAAGCACCAGGTGGCAGAAGTAACGTCCCTGGGGCTCGTTCAGATGACGCGCAAGCGCATGGGCACCGGGCTGCTGGAAGTCTTCGGCGAGCAGTGCGAAACCTGTGCCGGCCGCGGCGTGGTCACCCACGACGATCCCGTGGAGCACCGTCGCGCCAACACGGTGGCTGCCGAGCACCACGTGCAGCGTACGGACACTCACCGCACGGACACCCCGCGGCCCGACCAGCGCCCGGAAAGCCAGCGGGCTGACAGCCAGCCCGGCGCACGTGGCGACCGCAAGCGGCGCCGTGGACGCGGAGGCGTTCCCTTGGAGGCGGCACCGTCCGCACCGGTCCAGGTCCACACGGTCCACCCGGATCCCAGCGACGCCGAGCGGCACGCCAAGGCTGAGGCCACCAGGCTGGCCCTGGCCAACATCGCCGCGGCGGCGCACGCAGCGCACCTGCACGACGACGAGGTAGCCCACGCTGCTGGAGCTGCGGCGGCCGGAAGCCCTGCTGCAGCGGCAGCACGGCCGACGGCGGAGCAGGCCCACGCCGCCCCGGCAACAACAGGCCAGGCACCGGCAACAGCCCGCCAGCATGACGCCGACGCGTCCGGACGTCCTGCTGCCGTGCTCACTTTCGGCGGGGAACAGGTGGTGCTGCCGTTCGTGGAGCACGCGGCAGACCAGCCGCAGCAGCCGGCCCTGACGCTCGACAGGCTCGCTGAAGCCTTCGCGCACCTCGGCGAGCCCGCCGTTGCCGCTCCGGAGCCTGCGCAGGCTGCCCCGCAGCCAAGCACCGATGTGCCGCATGCTGCGGTAGAGGAGAAGGATTACTCAGACCACACCGCTGAGCAGTCCCGTACCCGCAGGCCCCGCCGCAACCGCAGCGCCAGCCGGGCCCAGGGCGCGGCAAACGCAACCTCGGTAGAACACCACGAGGCAACGCACGCAGCAGCCGGCGGCCACTCCCACGCGGCCAAGGCGCCTGAGCCGGCCACAACCGCCGCAGGCGACAAGAAACAGGCAGAGGCGCCAATCATCCTCGGGGTAGGAGTACCTGCTTCCGAGCTCTGATCCTCCGCAAAGGACATCAGCCAGGATGCCCGGACACGACCCTTCGCAGGGGCGCGTCCGGGCATCGCGCGTTAACGGCTTCATGTGACCAGGCCATTTGACGCCGGGCCGGGCACTGAAACGCTAGGCTTGGTTACCGACACGGGGTGCCGCGCAAGGGCCGGCTGAGATCCACACCCGTTGAACCTGTCCGGCTAGCACCGGCGAAGGGATGTCTTCCTTGTCTTCAACTACTGTCCTGCCCCCGGCACCTGTACTCAGCCCGGCAGCGCCGGCCCCGGTCCTCCGGGACGTTCCGCGGGTGCTGTCCATCGCAGGGTCCGACCCGTCCGGCGGCGCCGGCATCCAGGCCGACCTGAAAAGCATCGCAGCCCACGGCGGCTACGGGATGGCCGCGATCACCGCGCTGACAGCGCAGAACACTCAGGGCGTCCGCGCGGTGCACGTGCCGCCGGCCGCCTTCCTGGTCCAGCAGTTGGAAGCCGTGAGCGATGACATCACCATTGATGCCGTCAAAATCGGCATGCTGGGCGATGCCGAGGTGGTGGCAGCGGTCCGCAGCTGGCTCGAAAAGGTGCGTCCCGGCGTCGTAGTCCTTGACCCCGTCATGGTGGCTACCAGCGGCGACAGGCTCCTGCAGGCGTCTGCCGAGGCTGCCCTCCGCGGACTGCTCCCGCTGGCGGACCTGATCACGCCCAATCTCGCTGAACTGGCCATGCTGCTCGGAGAGGCCCAGGCCGGCTCCTGGGCAGAAGCGCTGGAACAGGGCCGGCGGTTGGCGGCGGACACCGGCTCCACCATCCTGGTGAAGGGGGGACATCTCGACGGCGCCGCCTGCCCGGATGCCCTCGTCAATACTGGCGGACTGCTTGCCCAGGAAATTGTGGAGGTTCCGGGGGACAGGATCCCCACCCGCAACAGCCACGGGACGGGCTGCTCGCTCTCGTCGGCCATGGCAACGGCACAGGCCCGTCTGGGGGACTGGGAGGCCTCACTGCGGCACGTCAAGCCCTGGCTGGCAGGTGCCCTGGTGTCCTCGGACGGCCTGGACGTCGGTGCGGGAAACGGTCCCGTCCACCACTTCCACCACCTGCAGGCGGCAAGAGGGCCTGTCCTGGAACCGGCCCAGCTCGGCGAGGGCGGCTTCGCCGAGCTCCTCCGTGCGGAGGCCACCGCAGACCTCGCCGCCATCTATGAGCTCGAGTTCATCCGGAACCTCGTGGCAGGAAGCCTGCCCGAAAAGCAGTTCGCCTACTACCTGGCCCAGGATGCCATCTACCTCAATGGGTACTCACGGGTGCTGGCACGGGCCAGCGCCTTGGCCCCCACCGAAGCCGCACAGCTGTTTTGGGCCCGATCAGCCCAGCAATGCCTGGAGGTTGAATCGGAGCTGCATCGGACCTGGCTCAGTACGCGAACCGTGGAGCCCGTCCTCGGTCCTGTCACAAAGTCGTATGTGGACCACCTGCTGGCCGCCTCCGCATCGGGCAGTTACGCGGTGCTGGTGGCAGCGGTCCTGCCCTGCTTCTGGCTCTACGCCGAAGTCGGACAGACCCTCCACGCGCAATTCCTTGCCGCGGGCGCCCCGGCGGACCACCCGTACGCCGAGTGGCTGCGGACGTACGCCGACGAGGACTTCGCGCAGGCCACCCGTACAGCTATTGCCCTGGCAGACGAAGCCGGACGCCGGGGCTCGGAGGACGAGCGTGCTGCCATGGTCGTCGCTTTCAACCAGTCGTGCCGTTTCGAAGTTGATTTCTTCGACGCGCCGCGGCTGCACGCCTGACGCTCCCCGGCCCATCCAGCCGGTACGATAGTCGGGCACGGTTCCGGATTGTCAGTGTTGCGCACGCTTGTGGCGCTTATCACGGACAGCCCGCCGGAACCAGCCTCATTTGCGGCCGAAGGCAAAATTAGCGTATTCTAGATCTTCGGTGCTTACGCCAACACTTGGGTTACGACCCCACGGCGTTGAGGCACAGCGAGAGCCCAGCCAAATATAGGCCCAGGTTCCGCACGCAAATCTAGTAATAAACGTCGAGAGAAGTGAGTTCCCAAGTGGTGTACGCGATTGTCCGCGCAGGCGGCCGCCAAGAGAAGGTTTCCGTTGGAGACTTCGTTACCCTGAACCGCGTCCCCGGTGGAGCCGGCAGCACCATTCAGCTGCCCGCACTGCTCCTGGTAGACGGTGACAAGGTCACCTCCGCCGCTGCGGACCTGGCCAAGGTAACTGTTACGGCTGAGATCCTCAATGACCTCCGTGGTCCGAAGATCGTCATCCAGAAGTTCAAGAACAAGACCGGTTACAAGAAGCGCCAGGGTCACCGTCAGGAACTGACCAAGGTCAAGATCACTGGTATCAAGTAACCTTCGTTACTGTTCAGGTTTTCAGCAGATTCCCCAGAATTTAGAGGCAGGCATTTCAAATGGCACATAAAAAAGGCGCGAGCTCCACTCGCAACGGTCGTGACTCCAACGCCCAGTACCTCGGCGTCAAGCGCTTCGGCGGCCAGGTAGTTTCCGCAGGCGAAATCATCGTCCGCCAGCGTGGCACCCACTTCCACCCGGGCGCCGGCGTAGGCCGTGGCGGCGACGACACCCTGTTCGCACTGACCCCGGGCGCCGTTGAATTCGGCACCCGCCGCGGTCGCCGCGTTGTCAACATCGTTGCTGCTGCAGCTGCAGAGTAACTCATAGTTCTGAAGCGGTGGAGCGGGCCATTTGGTCCGCTCCACTGTTCTTTTAACCGCATTACAATCGTCTTGGCGCTTTGCAGCGTCCAGGAAACAGCACTGAGGAGATCCACGTGGCGAGCTTTGTAGACCGGGTAGTACTGCACGTATCCGGCGGTACCGGCGGCCACGGCTGTGTCTCCGTCCACCGCGAGAAGTTCAAGCCCCTGGGCGGGCCCGACGGCGGCAACGGCGGCGACGGCGGCGACGTCATCCTCCGCGTGGACCACCAGACAACCACCCTGCTGGACTATCACCACGCCCCGCACCGGCACGCCACCAACGGCGGACCCGGCATGGGGGACTGGCGCGGCGGCAAAAACGGTGAAACCCTCATCCTCCCCGTCCCGGACGGCACCGTGGTCAAGTCCAAGGACGGCACCGTTTTGGCGGACCTCGTCGGCGAAGGAACGGAATACGTCGCGGCGGCCGGCGGCCAGGGCGGCCTCGGCAACGCCGCGCTCTCCTCCCAGAAGCGCCGTGCGCCCGGCTTCGCGCTGCTGGGCATCGAAGGTGAGTCCAGCGACGTCGTGCTGGAGCTGAAGTCCATTGCGGACATCGCCCTGGTTGGCTTCCCGTCCGCCGGCAAGTCGAGCCTGATCGCCGCCATGTCCGCGGCGCGGCCCAAGATCGCCGACTACCCTTTCACCACCCTGATCCCCAACCTCGGCGTTGTCCAGGCCGGCGATGTCCGCTTCACCATTGCCGACGTCCCCGGCCTGATTGAAGGGGCGTCCGAGGGCAAGGGCCTGGGCCACCACTTCCTGCGGCACGTGGAACGCTGCGCCGCGCTGGTGCACGTCCTGGACTGCGGAACCCTCGAATCGGACCGTGATCCCCTGTCCGACCTCGCCGTCATCGAGGCGGAACTGGAGAAGTACGCCGTCGACATGAGCTACGCCGGGCAGGACGGTGAAGTGGTCCCGCTGAACCACCGCCCCCGCCTGGTTGCCCTAAACAAGGTGGACCTCCCTGACGGCAAGGACATGGCGGAATTTGTCCGGCCTGAACTTGAATCCCGCGGCTACCGCGTCTTCGAAATTTCCGCCACCAGCCACGAAGGCCTGCGCCAACTCGGCTTCGCCATGGCTGAAATCGTTAAGGCCGCCCGCGACTCCCTTGCTGCCGCGCCGCCGAAGGTCCAGCCGGTTGTGCTCAAGCCCCGGGCCGTCAACGAGTCCGGCTTTAAGATCCGCCGTGAAGAGAAGAACCTCGAGCCGCTGTTCCGCGTCCTGGGCGAAAAGCCGGTGCGCTGGGTCAAGCAGACCGACTTTACCAACGAGGAAGCCATCGGCTACCTTGCGGACCGCCTTGCCAAGCTCGGTGTCGAAAACGAACTGTTCAAGCAGGGCGCCAAGCCCGGCGACACCGTGGTGATCGGCGAGGACGACGGCGTCGTCTTCGACTGGGAGCCCACCATGATGGCCGGCGCGGAGCTTCTGGCTTCGCCCCGTGGCACGGACGTCCGCTTCGCCGACATCGGCGACCGCCCCACGCGCGGCCAGAAGCGAGACGAGCAGCAGGAACGCAAGGACGCCAAGGCGGCCGCCCGCGCCGAACTCGAAGCCGAGCGCAAGGCCGGGATCTGGACCGAATCCGTCAGTAGCCGCCGCGTTGCGAAGCCGCTCAAGGAGAGTGGACTGGGCGCAGAAGATGACCAGTAGCGCCGCCACCACTGTGCCCGCCCGGGGCATCGCGGACAGGAGCGTGCTCTCGGGGGCGCGCCGGATCGTTGTCAAAGTCGGTTCGTCGTCGCTGACCAGTATTAAGGGAGGCATCTCCGAGGAGTCGCTGACCGGACTCGCCGACGCGCTGGCAGCCAAGCGGAACTCCGGCACCGAGATCATCCTCGTATCCTCTGGTGCCATTGCTGCCGGTCTGGCCCCGCTGGGGCTGGCCAAGCGGCCGCGTGACCTCGCCACGCAGCAAGCTGCGGCGAGTGTCGGCCAAGGCCTGCTCATGGCCCGATACACGCAGGCGTTCGGAGCGCACGGGGTCACGGTCAGCCAGGTGCTCCTCACCGCTGATGACCTGATGCGCCGCAGCCAGCACACCAACGCCTTCCGTGCGCTGGACAGGCTCCTCAACCTCGGTGTGGTCCCGGTGGTCAACGAAAACGACACCGTTGCCACGCATGAAATCCGCTTCGGCGACAACGACCGCCTCGCCGCCCTCGTCGCGCACCTGGTCCGGGCCGATGCCCTTGTCCTGCTCTCTGACGTCGATTCCCTCTACGACGGACCGCCGTCGCACGGGGCGAAACGGATTCCCCTGGTGGAGGGCCCGCACGACCTCGACGGCGTGACCATCGGCAAGGCAGGCAAAGCCGGCGTTGGCACCGGCGGCATGACCACGAAAGTCGAAGCAGCCACCATCGCCGCCGGATCCGGCATCCACGCGCTGGTCACCTCCACGGCCAACGCCGCCGCCGCTCTGGCCGGGGAAGACGTAGGCACCTGGTTCACGGTGAACGGCGCCCGCAAGCCCGTCCGCCTCCTGTGGCTGGCACACCTTGCATCGGTCCATGGCCGGCTGATCCTGGACGACGGCGCCGTCAAGGCGGTCCGGCACCGCCGCACATCCCTGCTCCCGGCCGGCATCTCCGGCGTCGACGGCGATTTTGAAGCAGGCGACGCCGTCGAGATGGTCAGCGCGGACGGCACCGTGATTGCACGCGGACTGGTCAATTACTCAGCTGCCGAATTACCGCAGATGCTTGGCCGTTCCACCAAGGAACTGGGCAGGGCCCTGGGCCGTGGTTATGACCGTGAAGTTGTTCATGTTGATGACCTGGTGCTTGTCTGAGCCTGACCTCGCCTAAACTTGGAACATGACTGAGGCACTGATCCACAACACCGCTGCGACGTCCGGGGACATCTCTGCTGCCCCCGCTGCTCCTGAGCCCGGCAACCTGCCGCACGCCGCTGCCGTGCCGTTGTCCGTGGAGGACGTCGAAGCCGCGGTCCATGCCATCGCAGACCGTTCACGCCAGGCTGCCCGGAGGATGGCGCGGGCAAACCGTGCGTGGAAGGATCGTGGCCTGCGGGCTATCGGTGCCGCCCTGCTGGAGCGCAGGAATGTGATCCTTGCCGCTAACTCCAAGGACATTGCCGCTGGGAAAGCCAACGGTACCTCCGCTGCCCTGCTGGACCGGCTCACCCTCACGGACGCCCGGATCGATGGACTCGTGGCCGCACTGGAAAAACTCGCCAGCCTGCCCGATCCCGTGGGAAACGTCGTCCGCGGGCAGACCCTTCCCAATGGCCTGCGCCTGCGCCAGATCAACGTTCCCATGGGAGTAGTGGCAGCCATTTATGAGGCTCGCCCCAACGTCACTGTGGACATCGCCGGCCTCGCCCTCAAAAGTGGCAATGCCGTGATCCTGCGCGGCGGAACTGCCGCTGCAGCCACCAACGAGGCCCTCGTCCAGGTCCTGCGCGAAGCCCTGGACTCCGTCGGACTTCCGTCCGACGCCGTGCAAACCGTCGACCAGTACGGCCGCGAAGGCGCCAATGCGCTGATGCGCGCCCGCGGAAAGGTCGACGTCCTGATTCCCCGCGGCGGCCGGGAACTCATCCAGACCGTCGTCACCAACTCCGCGGTGCCCGTCATCGAGACCGGCGAAGGCAACGTCCACATCTTCATCGACGAATCGGCCAGTGAAACCATGGCCGTGGAAATCCTGCTGAACGCCAAGACCCAGCGTCCCAGCGTGTGCAACACCGTGGAGACGCTTTTGGTTCACTCGGGATCCACCGTGCTCCCCGCGGTCGCCGCGGCCCTGCGTGAGGCCGGCGTTACGCTGCACACGGACGAGCGCATCCGGGCGGCACTGCCTGCATCGATTGTGTCCGAGCCGGCCACGGACGAGGACTGGGGCACGGAGTACATGGACCTGGACCTGGCAGTAGCCATGGTGGACAGCCTGGACGAGGCCGTCAAGCACATCCGCACCTGGTCCACGGGCCACACCGAAGCCATCCTCACCAACGATCTCGCCAACGCCGAGCGGTTCATCGCGGAGGTGGACTCCGCGGCAGTCATCGTCAACGCATCCACCCGCTTTACTGATGGCGGCGAACTGGGCCTTGGCGCCGAAGTGGGAATCTCCACCCAAAAGCTGCACGCCCGCGGGCCTATGGGGTTGACCGAGCTCACCACCACCAAGTGGATCGTGCAGGGCGAGGGCCAAGTCCGCGGGTAGCAACGCGGTAACATAGACAGAAGTCCGGAACGGCGGGATATCCGCTGCCACATCCTTTGAACCCTAGGGGAGAACATGCTGCTCCAGCAGATCGCCACGACCATCGCCGAAGGCGAAGAACACGAACTCGCCCCGCTGTGGGCTGAACCGTGGGTCTTCGGTGTGGCCATTTTCGCCATCCTGCTGGTGTTGATGTTCGTCACGCTGTCCTACTCCAACCTCGGGAACCGCCACACCGCCACGGAAGAGCACGCTGATCCGCACCGCCAGCACCCTAACAAGCACGATCACGGCCAGGGCCACTAACATTTCCCGCATTCTGCGCCATCAAGGTGCCGAAGGGCGGCTGCGGCTGGGCGTGATGGGTGGGACCTTCGATCCGATCCATCACGGCCACTTGGTCGCGGCCAGCGAAGTAGCCGCCAAATTCGGCCTGGACGAGGTGGTGTTCGTCCCCACCGGCCAGCCATGGCAGAAAACGCACAAGCAGGTCAGCCTGCCGGAGCACCGCTACCTGATGACGGTGATCGCTACGGCATCCAACCCGCGTTTCACCGTGAGCCGGGTGGATGTGGACCGGCCCGGTCCAACGTATACCATTGATACCTTGCGTGACCTTCGGACCCAGCGTCCGGACGCCGACCTTTTCTTCATCACCGGCGCCGACGCCTTGGCGCAGATCCTGTCGTGGAAAGACATCGACGAGCTCTGGTCGCTGGCACATTTTGTTGGGGTAACCAGGCCCGGGCACGTGCTGGACGGCATGGGACGGAAGGACGTCAGTCTCCTGGAGGTCCCGGCCATGGCCATCTCCTCCACGGACTGCCGCGCCAGGGTAGCCCAGCACAACCCTGTCTGGTACCTCGTGCCGGACGGAGTGGTTCAGTACATCGCCAAATATGGACTGTATGCCGAGGGCGCCGCCAATGGTGAACCAACTACCAAAACAGACGAACCAGCCAGTACTGAATGAGTTCTCAATGAGTCAGGAACAGCCCCCCGTCCGCAGCCGCCGTGAACTTCGGCGGGCCAGAGATGAGAAGCAGGCTAACGGATCCACCGGTCCGGGCCAGGTTTCGCCTGCCTCTAAACAACCTCCGGCAAGCCCCGCAGCTGACCATGCACAGGCACAGCGCTCCTCTCAGATCAGGGCACGGGACAGGGCGGCCCTGCGCACCATCAAGGAACTCGAAGAGAAAGAGGGACAGCTCGCGGCCGGCGGACCGCCCACCCGCCGGCAGCTGCGGCTCCAGCAGCTCAAGGAACAGGCCGTTACCTCTGCCAACCCTGTTGTTGCCCCTGCGCTTCCCGAGTCCGGCCAAAGCGCTGCCTCGCAAACACCTCAACCTGAGGCCACACCGGTTCCGGCAGCACCACAAGCTGCCGCGTCCCGGAAGTCCCCTGCTTCGCCTGACACCCCACGTATCCCGGATGGCATGAGCGTTGAACAGGCGTTGGCGGCCAGGTCCCTGATCGCCGAACAGGCCAAGAACCAGTTGGCCAAAATGGAACACATCGCCTCCCTGGACCCGGAGGCTGTGGACCCGGAAATCCTTGCTGAGCAGATTGCTTTGGCCGAGCGTGCGGCTGTACTGAACCGCCGCGCCATGGCCAAGCAGAAACTGGCAGAACAGGCAGCCCCGCCGGCTCAGGACGCCCCGCCCCGCCCCGCCCCTTCCGCGGCAAGCAACCTCGCCATGGTCACGCCGCTGGAGTTCGTCAAGGTACCGGGCATTGACCGTCCCGTTATGAAGCCGCCGGCGACGTCCTATGTCCCAGTCGTCACCAATCCGGGACCCACACTCCAGCCATCAGCCGGCAAGGGCCGCCGTCCGGCTGATGCCCCGCGGACAGCCGACGACGCCGACGCCCCTGGTGCAAGTGGCCGCTCACGAGTGATCGCACGCGCAGAGGCCGCAGCCAAGGCTTCCACCCGGCCAAGGCCGGTGATCTTCAGCCCGGCTGAAGCGGCCGGGCAGTCGGAAGATCTTTTTGATGACCTGCCACGGATACCGGCAAGTTCGGCGTACGGACTGGAGCCGCTGGACGCGGCAACAGCAGGGCTCGCCCGTGCCAAGAGGATGCGTGTCATTCAGTATTGCGTCCTGGCCTTCGGAATCCTCGCCCTGGTCTCCGGGATCATGCTTATTATCAGCGGCATCACGCGCTGACCTGGCTGCGGCCACCAATCATCGTTTTTGAAAACTACAAGGAGTCCCGTGACTGCATCAAATTCATCCATCGCCACAGCCCGCCACGCAGCCAAAGCGGCCGCGGACAAGATAGCCCAGGACATCGTGGCCTTGGATGTCAGTGAGCGCCTGGCATTGGCCGACGTGTTCCTCATTGCTTCCGCACCGAGTGAACGCCAGGTCAACGCCATCGTTGACGGTATTGAAGAGGAACTGTCCAAGCAGGACCTCCGCCCCGTCCGTCGTGAAGGACGTTCCGGCGGCCGGTGGGTGCTGTTGGACTACTCCGACATCGTCATCCACGTCCAGCACGAGGAAGACCGTGTTTTCTACGCCCTGGAGCGGCTGTGGAAGGACTGCCCGGTGGTGGACCTCCAGTTGGGCGATGACACCTCCGCCAAGGCTGCCGCTGCTTCCGAGGCGGAGTAGGCGCTTCGCGAAAACGCCGGGAGCAGCACTGGCAGGCCGAATATGCCCGATTTGGAATTTTCGGAAATGCTGTTCTAAGATATTTGAGTTGCTTCGGGGGAAACGCTGGAGCAATGAAGAAATCTGGGGCTGTGGCGCAGCTGGTAGCGCACCTGCATGGCATGCAGGGGGTCAGGGGTTCGAGTCCCCTCAGCTCCACCATTTTGGTCTTGTTCGAAACATCGGCAAACACTTGCTGCGGAATGGGCCAGTAGCAAAACCTAAAGGAGAGTTACCAAATTTGGTAGCTCTCCTTTTTTGGTTTTTGGTTATCTGCGGATCATCGGTGCAGTGGGCCATGCACGGAATCGGGAGTGGGGCTTCAGCGGTTCGTTCCGGCAAGGGTCTGACCCGACTTCTCAGATGACTCTGCGTCCACCTTCCAGGCTGACAACGCAGTCGGCCGCAGCGATTGACTCTTCATCGTGGCTGACGCAGGCCACAGCCGCTCCGCGATTGGCCTCTCCTGCAAGTATGGACCGTGTCCGCTCGCAGCTCTCGAGGTCGAGTCCGGCGGCAGGCTCATCGAGCAGGAAGATGCGCGCCTGACGGGCGATTCCCTGGGCCAGCAACGCGCGTTGGCGCTGGCCGCCGGAAAGGGCGTTGAATGGCGAAGATGCGAGGTTTGTGAGCTGGACCCGTTCCAGGGCGTCGGCAACTCGTATTTTCCGTTCCTCTTTTGTGATTCTGGAGGCACGGCTTGGTGATGCACCCCACGTACCCATGATCACCACGTCACGAACCTTGAGCGGGAGTGCATCAGGAGTTGTGACCCGCTGGACCATCAGCGCCACCTCGTCGGCGCGATGAAGAGTGCCCCGGAGAGGCTTGCGGACGCCTGCAAGGATCTCGATAAGCGTGGATTTGCCGGCACCATTAGGCCCGGCGATCGCCGTTACCGTTCCCCATCGCAGATCGATGTCAACGTCCGCCAAGGCGGGAGATTCTCCGAAAGTGAAATAAAGGTGTCGAGCGCGAAGAGCATAGTCGGAAGGGATCACTCTTCGATCCTAACTGAAATTGATAATCATTATCAATAGTGGCTATGGTGGTCAGGTGCAATGGCTGACCGAACCTTTTACCGCAGACTTCTTTCTGCGGGCTCTCCTTGGCGGCGTCCTCGTCGCCCTCATCTGCGGTGTCGTAGGCACCTGGGTGGTAATCCGCGGCATGGCCTTCCTTGGAGAAGCGATAGGTCACGGCATGCTGCCCGGCGTGGCTCTGGCAACAGTTGCCGGTGCCCCTGCCATCGTTGGTGGGGCGGTGAGCGCCGTCATCATGAGCGCGATGATCAGCGCGCTGCAGCGGCGGGGTCGCCTTTCGTACGACACGAGCATCGGTCTGCTGTTCGTGGCGATGCTCTCCCTCGGCGTCATCATCGTGTCCCACTCACGCTCTTTCGCTACCGATGCGACAGCCATGCTCTTTGGCGACATTCTCGCTTTGGACGACGGGGACTTGCTTGGACTTCTCGCCGCTGCGACTATCACAGTCACTATCGCTGTCGTCCTCCATCGCAGCTTCGTCGCTGCTGCCTTTGATACCCGGATTGCCGTGACGTTGGGCCTTCGTCCCCATTTCGCCCAACTGGCACTGGTGGGACTCGTGACCCTTGCTGTTGTTTCTTCATATCAGGCCGTCGGATCTTTGCTTGTGGTGGGGCTGTTGCTCGCCCCGGCAGTAGCTGCCAGCCCCTGGACGCGCAGCATTCCGGCCCGCATGGTGGGCGCATCCTCTTTTGGCGCATTGGCGGTGGGTCTCGGACTGCTGTGCTCCTGGTACGCCGGCACTGCGGCAGGCGCTTCCATCTCCGCAGCCGCGATCACACTCGCTGTCTTTTCCACTGCCGGCGCGCGCCTGCACGGCTGGCGAAGCAGGCAGGCAACCAGGACTCACCAGGCCACGCCGGCCCCCGCTTCTCTATCCCTCACTGGAAAGTAATAATGAATCTCCGAACAGCGCAAACAGTCCTGGCCGCCCTGGCACTTCTTTTTGTCGCGGGGTGTGGCAGTGCGCCAACCCAGCACGAACCGCAACCTGACACGAGCAAATCGGCGTCCGCTAGTGATGGGCATGGAGCGATTGCGGGAGTGGCCGAGGTCGCTGAACCGCAGCTTCATCTTGTGGCGATCGACGCCGAAGGCGAAGCCTCGATGCTGGACCTCCTCACCGGAACAGAGTCCCGGTTGGGGCACGTAGGTCCGCCGGCCCATGTCAGTACTGATGGCCGCTACGTCTTTGCAGCCACCAGCTCCGGCGTGGACATTGTGGATAGCGGCGTATGGACCTGGGATCACGTGGACCACTTCCACTATTACCGGACAGAACCCAAGACTCTGGGAAGGGTTGCAGGCGAGGGCGCAGCCACTATCGCCACAGGCATGCTTTCGACGGCCGGTACAACGGGGCTGTTCTTCCCTTCTTCCGGGGAGGCTATCCTGCTGGATAACTCGGCGCTCTCCAATGGGACTATCTCAGAAACCCTTCGCCTCAAGACCGAACCGCACGCCGGCATCATCGCCCCTCTGGGTGAGGGTGCCGTAGTCTCCGAGCCCGACAACACGGGGAAGGCCGCGCGGTTGCGTGCCGTCGACGCTTCCGGCAAGGAGTTGGCCACCACCGAATGCCCGGCGGCAGCAGGAACCATCACCACCCGGCTGGGTCTGGTCATCGGTTGCGCGGATGGCGCAGTGATCGCCACAACGGAGGGGGTGACACCGGTCTTCGAACGGGTTCCCTACCCGGCCGGGGCGGCCCCGGCAACGGAATTCGATGGACGTAAGGGCAGGCCCACGGTCGCCGGGCTCAGTACTGATGCCGGAGTCTGGCTGCTGAACACCCGCCAGCGGGCTTGGGAGTGGCTGCCGACCTCAACCCCGGTACTCGCCGCGGCAACAGTTGACGACACTGACCACCATGTCGTTGTCGTTGGCGCTGACGGCACGGTCCAGGTATATGACGCATCGACAAAAGAGCGCATCGCGGTCACCGAACCGCTGTTGGCGGCAACCCTCGCGGATTCAGCCTTGGCTGGAAAAGTGCAGCTCACCCTCGATGGTCAGCGCGCCTACGTCAGCGCACCGGCGGAGGGCATTGTCTATGAAATTGACTACGCCGATGACGCACGGATTGCCCGGACCCTCAAGCTGCCCACAAAGCCCGTGCATCTCGTGGAGACCGGTCGATGAAACGCGCGCCGCTGATTGCCCTCGCCGCTGCGGCTGCGCTGATATTTTCCGGTTGCTCACAACCGAACACGCCGGAGAAGCCCCAGGTTGTGGTGACCACCAACATTCTCGGTGATGTGACGCGACAGGTCCTTGGAGACCAGGTCCAGGTGACTACTCTCATGCAGCCAAATGCTGATCCGCACTCCTTTGAAATATCGGCCCAGGAAGCGTCCCTCATGGGCAGTGCGGACCTGGTGGTGTCCAACGGCCTCGGTCTGGAGGGAGGGCTGCAACAGCACCTCGACAGGGCTGCAAAGGCCGGTGCGCCAATGTTGGTGGCGGGGGACGTGGTCGAGGTCCTGCCCTACAGCTCCGGAGATGCTGAAGGCACCCCTGACCCCCATTTCTGGACCGATCCTGCCGCCATGCTCGATGTCGTCAACGCCATGGAAACCGCCGCGCGGAACATTGAAGGAATCGACGCCGGGCGGCTGGCGGCCAGCGCAGACGCCTACCGGGATCAACTCACCCGGCTGGACATCGAGATGACAGATGCTTTTGCTGCCATTCCCAAGGAGCGCCGGGCCTTGGTGACGAACCACCATGTTTTCGGCTACCTCGCAGAACGGTTCGATTTCCGCGTTGTTGGCGCCGTCATCCCTGGGGGGACCACCTTGGCAGCCCCAAGCGCTGCCGATCTGCGCAAGCTCAGCGAGGCCGTCCGTGACGCCGGTGTCCCAACTATCTTTGCCGAATCGTCCCAGCCCGACCGCCTGGTGCAAGTACTCGCCAGCGAGGCTGGCCTCAATGTGCGGGTCGCTGAACTGTTCACCGAATCGCTGACCGGCCCCGACGGAGGCGCAGCAACCTACCTGGACATGATGCGTGCCAACACGGAGCGGATTGTCCAAGGACTCAGGACTTGACCACATCGAATAACACACGCCCAGGCAGAACCCTGCCTGACAAAAATAGAATGAGGAACCGAAATATGATCTGCAAACGAAATACGCGCCTGGGAGGCATCGCCCTTGTTGCCGGGATGACGCTCTTGGCGTCCGCCTGCGCCAACAGCACGCCTGCCCGTAATACCCAAACCCCTGCCGCCTCCGCTTCGGCTGACGCGCTCGGACGTGTCGCCATCTCCTACCCGGGAGGCATCAGCATCCTCGACGGGAAGACTCTAAACGTCGTCAAGAAGTTCGACTCGGAGGAATTCACCAGGCTCAACGCCGCTGGCGACGGGCGGCACGTTTTCGTCACCACGAAAGCCGGCTTCCAACTACTGGACACGGTGGAACCCAAACTCACGGATCTCGTAGTGGACGCATCGGCTCCCGGCCACGTCGTGCGGCATGCAGGCAACACCGTCCTGTTCGACGACGGCACGGGTACCACAACCATCCTGAAAACCGCAGACCTAGCCAAAGCAGACGGCGCCCTACCCGAAACGCAAACTTACAAAGCTGACGCTCCGCACCATGGAGTATCAATCGTGTTGGAGGACGGGAAACTTCTTACCACCGTCGGTGACAAGACCTCCCGCACCGGAGCGGTTGCACTCGAATCACACCATGGCCACTGGGACAAGTTAGCTGAGAGCAAGGAATGCCCCGGCATCCATGGCGAAGGTACTGCAGCAGGCGAAGCTGTGATCTTTGGCTGCGAGGACGGTGCCTTGCTGTTCCACGATGGCAAGTTCGAAAAGTTCCAAGCACCGGATAAGTACGGCCGGATGGGCAACGCGTTCGTCTCCGAAACAAGCCCTATTGTGGTCGGGGACTACAAAACCGATCCAGACGCTGAAGGCTACCTCCTGAACTCAGTAGCCCTCATCGACACCCAGAAGCACAGCTTCAACGTCGTCAAGCTTCCCGAGACAGTGAAGTACACGTTCCGGGATATTGCCCGTGGACCGGGGGATCTGGCTTACATACTTTCCACGAACGGATCGATCCATGTTCTGGATCCCAAGGACGGCAAGATCGTCAACGAATTCCCCGTGATCGGGGCCTGGGAAGGTCCTGTCGATTGGCAGGACGCCCACCCCGCCATCGTCGTCAAAGGCAACACCGCCTACGTCACCGAACCGGCAGCAAGCACCGTACATTCGGTTGATCTGACCACCGGCAAGGTGACCGGGTCGGCCAAGTTGGACGTAGTGCCCAACGAAATCGCCATCACCCTCGGAGCGCACTGACCCTTCCTGCGTCGAGTCAAACAGCAGGTGCCGCACCCTCGTGGCGCGGCACCTGCTTTCAGTTAGATGCCGGCGGGGGAGCGGCTGTTCATGCGGTTCCACGGGGCTTGAGTTGGAGCTTATCGATGACGCCTGGACTCCAGTTTTTGTTTCCGGCCACGGAATGTGTCCCGCCGTCCAGCATGCGAAACTGCGTCGGGCGCGCCGCACCCGGAAGCAACGTATTCGATTGGCGTCTACGGCAAATCTGCATTAAGCTGATCAGGTTGCTTCCGGGAACGAGAGTTCCCAGGAAACAGAAGTTTGGGGCTGTGGCGCAGCTGGTAGCGCACCTGCATGGCATGCAGGGGGTCAGGGGTTCGAGTCCCCTCAGCTCCACCAAAAACAAAAAAACCACCCGGCGGGTGGTTTTTTTGTGTTTCCGGGGTCTTGGCTGGGTTCCCGCCGGTCCACATCACGTCCAGTCGGAATCACGTCCAGTCGGAGCGGCGAAGCGGGGGTTCGGCGCCACCCGGCCTTTGTACGAGAACCTGGTTTACGCCCGTAATTCCGGCCTCGAAGCCGAGGGCGCTGGACGCCATGTAAAGCCGCCAGATCCTCGCCCGCCCCAGGCTCGTCAGCCTCACAGCCTCGTCCCAGTTGGCCTCTAGGCGGCGCACCCACGCACGCAGCGTCAGCGCGTAATGCCTGCGCAGGGCCTCGACGTCGAGGATTTCCAGGCCGCCGGCCTCCAGGGCGCTGACCATCTCGCCCAGGCTGATCATTTCGCCGTCCGGGAAAACGTAGCGGGGAATGAATGAGTCCGGGTCCGGGCTGGTAGGCCCGGCATTCCACGAGATGGCATGGTTCAGCAACCGGCCGCCGGGCCGGAGCAGGTTGTACAGCCGGGAAACATAACGGGGGGTCTGTTCGCGACCCACGTGTTCGGACATGCCGATGGAGCTGATGGCGTCGAAGGGGCCATCGTCCACGTCGCGGTAGTCCTGGACCCTGATATCGATTCTTTCCGTCAGGCCGGCGTCCGCTGCTCTTTTGCGCGCCATGACTGCCTGTTCGCTCGAGAGCGTTACCCCGACCACGCTGACCCCATAACGTTCCGCGGCGTGGAGGGCGAAACTGCCCCAGCCGCAGCCGACGTCCAGTACCCTCATGCCTGGTTGCAGGCCGAGCTTGCGGCACACGAGGTCGATCTTGGCTTCCTGGGCGGCGTCGAGCCCGGCCACCAGGCTGTCGGGGGAGCCATCCCCGGGACCATCACCTGAGGGATCCGAGCCTGAGCTGGTGCCCCATACTGCGCAGGAGTAGACCATGGACGGTCCCAGAACCAGTGCATAGAAGTCGTTGCCGACGTCGTAATGATGCGAGATCGCGGCGGCGTCCCGCCGCTTGGAGTGCATGCGCCCTGCCTTCCGGACACGCGCCTCTTCCGGCGGAGGGGTGGGATTGGGTCCAAGGGCCCCTAGCCTGATAGCCGTCTTCAGCAATGTCCAGACTTCAGCTGGCGTGAGGGGCTTGAACGGTCCTGGCTCGGCGAACTTTCCCATGGAGCTGAGGGCCGTGAAGGCTGCGAAGATGTCCCCTGGCGCATCGATGTCGCCGGCAACGTATGCCCGGCTCAGCCCAAGCTGGCCCGGGGACCAGAGGATCCGCCGAAGGGCGCGCCGGTTACGGAACTCCAGCACGGGGGCCGCAGACGGGCCAGCCTCGGATCCGTCCCACGCCTTGAGCCGGAACGGGATTTCCTTTGTTCCCAGGACAATGCCCAGCGCCCTGGCCAGCCTTGATGCAGCAGTGGTGTTTTTCATGATGGGTGACCTCTCTTCCGCCATGGGCCTACAGTACGGCGGCGGTGGGCACATGTCAGCGATTGCGGGACACTTTTCTGTCTGCGCTGGCAAGTAATGAAGCCCGATTATCATTGGGAGGTGACTGACACGCTTCCTCCTTGTCCTGCCTGCTCAAGCCCGTTCGCCTACGAGATGGGCGCACTCCTGGTCTGCCCGGAATGCGGCAACGAGTGGGCCCCGGAAGCCGGCGGCGACGACGACGACGGGGCAGCGACGGAAGCGCGAGTGATCAAGGACGCGGTAGGCAACGTCCTGGCCGACGGCGATACAGTCACCGTCATCAAGGACCTCAAGATCAAGGGCAGTTCCAGTGTGATCAAGGTAGGCACGAAAGTGCGCGGCATCCGGCTGCTGGATGGCGTGGGCGACCACGACATCGACTGCAAAGTGGACGGCGTCGGTCCCATGCAGCTCAAATCCTCCGTAGTGAAAAAGGCCTAGCCGGGAGCCCGAAGCGATGGAGAAGCAGTTGGTGGACGTTGCGGTGATCGGTGCTGGGCAGGCCGGGCTCTCGGCGGCATATCACCTGCAGCGCCGGGGATTCAGCCCTGCCGGTGCCCTTGGCGCCGCGACATATGCCGTGTTCGACGCCGAGGAGGGCCCGGGAGGTGCCTGGCGGCACCGCTGGAAAAGCCTCCGGATGGCCACGGTCAACGGCATCAGCGACCTCCCGGGCATCGCCAAGCCAGTGGTGGACCCAGCAGAACCCAGCTCGGAGTTCCTGGCACGCTACTTTGCCGGCTATGAGCAGGACCTCGGACTAGCCATCAGGCGGCCGGTCAAAGTCACGGGCGTCACGCGGGAAGACGCAGACCCCCACGGCCGGCTGGGCATCACCACGTCCGACGGCGACTGGTCCGCGAAAGCGGTCATCAACGCCACGGGCACCTGGACCAGGCCGTTCTGGCCCATCTACCCGGGACAGTTCACCTTCCGGGGCAGGCAACTGCACGTGGCCGATTATGTTGCAGCGGAGGAGTTCCGCGGCCGGCACGTCATCGTGGTTGGCGGAGGTATTTCCGCCGTCGGCCTCCTGGACGAAATCTCCCAAGTGACCACCACGAGCTGGTTTACCCGCAGGGAGCCCGAATGGAGGGACGCCGAGTTCGACGCCCAGGCTGGCCACAACGCCGTAGCGCTGGTGGAGGAGCGGGTGCGCCAGGGGCTGCCGCCGCAAAGCGTGGTGGCGGTCACCGGCCTGATCTGGACGCCCGCCCTGCGCGCCGCGGCCAGGAGGGGTGCGCTGAACCGGCGTCCGATGTTCACGTCCATCGAACCCGACGGCGTCCGGTTGCCGAATGGTGAACTGCTCGTCGCTGACGTGATCTTGTGGGCTACCGGGTTCCGCGCCGAACTTGAACACCTCGCTCCGCTGCATCTCCGTGGTCCCGGCGGCGGCATCGCCATGGACGGCACGCAAGTGGCGGCGGAACCCCGCGTCCACTTGGTGGGCTATGGGCCGTCGTCGTCCACCATCGGCGCCAACAGGGCAGGGCGGGCAGCTGTGGCGGCCATCCTGAAGTTGCCCGGAGTTCACTACGAAACCTCCACGGCCCTATCCAGTGAAAAGGCGGCACCAGCTAGTGGTACAAAACACTCTTGAGGATGTCTTCGGGGCGCTCCGGCGGCGACCGGACGTGGAGGCCCCGAATCTCCAGGCCTGGGATGCCACGGACAGGCTCCTGCTGGAGACGGCGGCGGACCGGGCAGGTGCCGGCAGCAACGTGGCCGTCATCGGTGACCGCTATGGTGCCCTCACTCTGGGCGCCCTGGCGACGCTGGGTATACGCACGGTGCGCGTCCACCAGGACCTCATCACCGGCGAGCGGGCCCTCAGGAACAACGCCGCGGCCCTCGGCCTGGACTCAACGCCGCCGGAACCGGGGACGGGGAAGCGTTTCGAGCAGCTGCCGCTGGGGAAGGAACTGCTCACCGGCGCAGACCTCGTCCTGCTGCAACTGCCGAAGACCCTGGCAGAACTGGACCAGATCGCCGGGGCAGTGGCACGATACGCCGCACAGGGGGCGGTGCTCCTGGCCGGCGGCCGGGTCAAGCACATGTCGTTAGGCATGAACGCAGTATTGGAACGGCATTTCGGGACCGTCCAGCCGCAGCTTGCCCGCCAGAAGTCCCGAGTCATCGTCGCAGCGGACGCAAGGGAAGCGTCAGGGCCGGAGCCGGTTCCCGTGGTGGAGCACCTGGCCGAACTCGACCTGGACGTTGCCGCTCACGGCGCCGTCTTCGCAGGGCACAGGCTGGACATCGGCACGAGGTTCCTGCTGACGTTCCTGCCCGCGATGCCCGCTGCCGGGCACGCAGTGGACCTGGGGTGTGGCACGGGGATCCTGGCCGCCATGTACGCCAGGCAGAATCCGGGTTCCGTGGTCACCGCCACCGACCAGTCGGCCGTCGCCGTCGCATCCGCCGCAGGCACCGCTGCAGCCAACGGCCTTTCGGACCGCATGAAAGTCCTCCAGGACGATGCAATGAGCACGCTCCCGGACGCCAGCGTGGACCTCATCCTGCTGAACCCGCCCTTCCACCTTGGCGCCACCGTCCATGCGGGCGCCGGAATCAAGATGTTTGAAGCTGCCGGCAGGGTCCTCACCCCGGGCGGTCAACTATGGACCGTCTTCAACCGGCACCTGAACTACCTGCCCGCACTCGAACGGCTGGTGGGCCCCACCGCAGTCAAGGGCCAAAACCCGAAGTTCACGGTTGCAGTCAGCACGAGGCGGTCATCCCGGCAGCAAGGGGCCGCGCCGCGACCCCGCCTCCACATGTGGGCGGATGACAAGGGGTAACGTACCATTCAGACATCATTTAGTGACGAAGACGTTTAGGGGAAATCCGTGTCCGAGATCCGGCAGCCATCGCCTAGGCGCGGCACCAACCTGCCGCGGATGGGGGACTTCAACCTCACGGTCATTCTTGACGCCATCCGCAGGTCCTCCGGTGGCCTCAGCCGGGTGGAGCTCGCACAGATTGTGGGGCTCTCACCGCAGACAATTTCCAACATCTCCCGTCGGCTGCTGGACCAGCACCTGATTGTGGAAGCCGGCAAGGAAGGCAGCGGCCCGGGCAAGCCGCGCACCATACTGCGCCTGAACCCCTCGGGCATGTACGCGATCGGCGTCCACCTGGACCCCGCCGTAACAACCTTCGTAGTGCTTGACCTCGTAGGCGCCGTAGTGCAACACTCACGGATCAAGACGCCGGGCGGGAACGATCCTGCAGCCGTGATCTCAACCATTGCCATGGAGATTGGGCAGCTTGTCACGGAATCCGGAGTGGATACTGCCAAGATCGCAGGCCTGGGCCTGGCCGCTCCCGGCCCCATCGACCTCGACAACGGCACGGTCGTGGATCCGCCACTGTTGCCCGGGTGGGACAGGGTTGAACTCCGCAATGCACTGGCCGAGGCCACCGGCTACTCGGTCCTGGTGGATAAGGACGTTACCAGCGCCGCCGTCGCCGAAACGTGGGCGGGCGGCCCCAGCGGCGCGGGCAGCTTCATCTTTATGTACATGGGTACCGGTATCGGCTGCGGCATTGTGCTCAATGATGAAGTGGTCCGCGGAACGTCGGGCAATGCCGGCGAAATCGGGCATATCGTGGTGGATCCAGATGGCCCCGTGTGCGACTGCGGCCTGCGTGGCTGCGTGAAGTCCTCGGCGATCCCGCAGGTGCTGGTGGCTGAGGCAGAAGCCGCCGGCATTCTCGACGGTTCCCGCACGGACAACAGCGGTGCCGTTGTCCAGCAGAGCTTCTCGAGGCTCTGCGACCTCGCTGATGAAGGAAACACGCAGGCCCTCGCCATCATCGACAAATCGGCAGTGCTCGTGGCCCGCGCCGTATCGGTGGTCACCAACACCCTTGATGTGGAGCGCGTTGTCTTCGGCGGGCCATACTGGAGCCGGCTGTCCGAGCGGTACCTGGACAAAATCCCGGCCCTCCTGGACGCCAACAGCGCAGCCCGCCTCATCCATACCATCGAGGTAGTAGGAACCGGGGTAGGAGAGGACGTGGGCGCCATCGGTGCGGCTTGCCTCGTCCTGGAGCATACGCTGGCACCCCGGGCACAGCGCCTCCTTTTGGAGAGTTGAACCGGGCGCCTTGCCCGCGGCAGGGTGCACATCTAGCATTTGGATATCGCCGCGGCTGGGGGCCCGCAGACAACGGGGACTGCAGCCATTTACTGAATGGAGCACCATGCGTCGCCGGGCCCTGAGCATAACCTCCCTGATCGCTGCCGCAGCCTTGGCGCTGTGTGCCTGTTCCCCGGCGGCCCCCGCTGACCAGGCCAAGACCCTGAAGGTGGTCTACCAGAAGACGGATTCCTTCGTCGCACTGGACGACCTCTTCCAGTCAGCCAAGGCTGAGTTCGAAGCCGCCAACGACGGCGTCACAGTGGAACTGCAGCCCATCCAGGCCAACGATGACGACTACGGCACGAAGCTGGCCCTTGCCCTCCGGTCGCCGTCCACCGCTCCGGATGTCTTCTACGAGGACACCTTCAAAGTCCGCTCCGACGTGGATGCAGGCTTCCTGCTGAAGCTTGACGACCACCTGGCGCATTGGAAGGACTGGGACACCTTTGACGACGCCGCGAAGGCTGCGGGACTGGGTGACGACGGCGGCACGTACGCGGTGCCGCTCGGCACCGATACGCGTGCCATCTGGTACAACAAGAAAGTCCTCGCCGCTGCCGGCGTCAGCCTCCCGTGGGAGCCTCGGACCTGGCAGGACATCCTTGAGACCGCGCGGAAAATCAAAGCCAGCGACCCCACGGTAGTGCCCTTCAACATGTATGCGGGCAAGGGCACCGCGGAAGGTACCGTGATGCAGAGCTTCTATGAGTTGCTGTACGGCACCGGCGACGAACTGTATGACGCAGACGCCAAAAAATGGGTAGTGGGCTCGGACGGCTTTACGGATTCTCTGGCGTTCCTCAAGACCCTCTACGACGAACAACTGGCCGTTTCCCCGGCCGAAGCACTCGACGCGAATGTGTGGAAGAAGGTGTTCGGGGAATGGCTCCCGCAAGGGAAGATGGGGGCCACCGTGGAAGGGTCCTACGCTCCGTCGTTCTGGCAGGAAGGCGGCAGCTACGAATGGCCGGAGTACGGCACGGACATGGGCGTAGCGGCGTTCCCCACCAAGGATGGACAGGCACCCGGCGGAGTCAGCATGTCCGGGGGCTGGACGCTGGCCGTCGGAGCAGGCACCAAGGACCCGGACCTTGCCTTTGACTTCCTGGCCACCGCGCTGAACCAGAAGAACTCGCTGGCATTCAACGTCGCCAGCTCCCAGATCGCGGTCCGCGAGGACGTCGCGTCCGACGCCGGCTACCAGTCGGCAAATCCGTTCGTGAAAGACGTCTCCGAGCTTGTGTCCGTCACGCATTACCGTCCGGCAACGGCCGACTACCCGCGGATCTCCGCCGCTGTGCAGGAAGCCACCGAAGCGGTGATCACCGGCTCGAAGACCCCGGAACAGGCCTCTGCGGACTATGACGCCGCAGTGGAAGGCATCGTGGGCGGCGACAAGACCGTCCGGAAGTAGCCTGTGCCGGTTCTTCCCCTCCAGCGTCCGCGGTCCACACCGCGGATGCCCGCCCGGCTGCGGCGCAAGGCACGCCTGCTGCCGGTGCTTCCTGCCATCCTGCTCCTGCTGGTATTCCTGGCCGGTCCTGTGCTGTGGGCGTTCCACGCATCCTTCACCAACGCCGCACTGACCGGACGCAACGCGCGCAGTCCCGGCTGGGTGGGCCTGGATAACTACCAGCGGCTGGTGACGGACCCGGTCCTGCCGCTCTCGCTTGTCCTGACGGTTCTCTTCGTCGGGGGGTCGGCCATCCTGGGGCAGAACCTGCTCGGACTCACTATTGCGGTGCTGATGAAGCAGGCGCGGAAGCCCGTTGCCGCCGTCGTCGGAACTGCGGTGGTGGCCGCCTGGGTGCTTCCGGAGATTGTGGCAGCGTTTGCCGCGTACGCGTATTTCAGCCGCGACGGGACGCTGAACCAGCTGCTGGGATGGCTGGGCCTTGGCCAGCCGGATTGGCTCTACTCGTTCCCGATGGTGGCGATCATGCTGGCCAACGTCTGGCGGGGGACCGCTTTTTCCATGCTGGTGTACCGCGCCGCGCTCGACGACATCCCTGCGGACGTGACAGAGGCGGCGCTGATGGACGGTGCCGGCGGCTGGCAGCGCCTGGCCTTCATCACACTCCCCATGATCCGGAGCAGTATAGCTACCAACCTGATGCTCATCACGCTGCAGACACTGGCCGTCTTCACGCTCGTCTGGGTCATGACAGCCGGCGGGCCCTCGAATTCCAGCACAACGCTGCCCGTGCTGGCGTACGTTGAGGCATTCAAATTCGGGGACATCGGTTATGGCACGGCGGTGGCGTCCGTGCTGATCCTGATCGGGGCCATCTTCGGCGCGGCCTACGTCCGCCTCCTCCGTCAGGGCAAGCCATGACGACGGCGGCACAGGCCTCCCGGCGCGCACGGCAGGCCAGGCCCTCCCGCAGCCGCCGGCGTGCCGGGCTTCCGGCGGACGCAGCCCTGCTGCTGATCGGGGCATGTTTTGTGCTGCCGCTGCTGTGGCTGGTGTTAGCGTCCCTGGACGCGGGTGCCGGCCACCAGACGCGGGTTCCGGGCGAAGTGTCGCTGGAGAACTTTGTCGCGGTCATGACGCCGGGCCTGCTGTTCCAGCCCCTGTGGAACAGCATGGTGCTCTCCGCCGGCACGGCGGCTGTCAACCTCGCCGCCGCAGTGCTGGCGGCCTACCCGCTCTCCCGCTACCAGTCCAGGTTCAACAGGCCGTTCCTGTACGCCGTCCTGTTTGGCACGTGCCTCCCCGTCACCGCCATCATGGTGCCGGTCTACGGGCTGTTCGTCCAGCTCGAACTGTTGGACTCCATGCCAGCCACAATTTTCTTCATGGCCACCACCACGCTCCCGATGGCCATTTGGATGACCAAGAATTTTATGGACGCAGTGCCTGTTTCACTCGAGGAGGCCGCGTGGGTCGACGGCGCCTCCGGGCTGACCGCCCTGCGCACTATCGTCCTTCCGCTCATGCGCCAAGGCCTGGGCGTGGTGTTCATCTTTGTCTTCATCCAGGCGTGGGGGAACTTCTTCGTCCCGTTCGTGCTGCTGCTGTCCGAGGCTCGGCAGCCCGCCGCAGTTTCCATCTTCAGCTTCTTCGGACAGCACGGCGCAGTGGCCTACGGCCAGCTGGCAGCGTTCTCCATCCTCTATTCAGTTCCGGTCCTCGCCCTGTATGTCATCGTGGCGCGCGGCGCCGGCAGTTCCTTCGCACTGACTGGGGCCATGAAGGGGTGAACCAGCAAGGCCGTCAGCACAAGGGCCATCGATGCCAACCGGGGCTAGGGCGCGGCTGCCCGGACGTCGTCCAGCAGCACCGTTACCGGTGCGTTCGTCGCTGAGCCGGAGAGGTACGTCATGATCCCGAGGCTGCCCGATACCTGCAGAGCTGCCGTCGAGTCAGTAACACTGCGCTGCCACGTGGTCGGCTCTGCTGTGCCGAGCTCCCAGACGCGTGCACGGACAGTGGTGGGGTTTGTGCCGCTGACCTGCAGCCGGATTCCCAGCCGATCGCCAACAGCGTAGTTCAGTCCTGGGATTGCCGCGCCGCTGGCGATGGTTGTTTCGGCCCCGTTGGCCGCAGTACGCACTAGCGTGAGGTTGACGCTGCCCGTTGACGTAAGGCTCACTTTCGCCCGATATTCGCCGCTGCCGGAAACCCGCCGCCCAATAACAGAGACATAGAGTCCGTTGCCTGTCGCGGGCTTGTCCGTTGCGAAGGACAGGGACAGGTCCGTGGCAGCTGACGAGACCGAGCCAAGGTACGCGTTGTTCCCCACGGCGGGCGCAGAGATGCGAATCCTGCCCGTTCCGCCGGACACGGAGTACGCAGAGGAACTGCCTGTCGTCGTCCATGGACCGCCGACGTCTGCGGAACCAAGCCCGTTGGTGACTGTCCTGCCGAACGCGTCCGAAGCCAACAGGGGCGTGGCCCCGACGGTCACCTGCGTGGCGGTGGAGGCCGTGGCACCGGCGTTGTCAGTCACGGTGAGCGTGACAGTGTACGTCCCGGCTGCGGCATAGGTCCGTGAAGCCGTGGCAGAGCTGGCGGTGGTTCCATCACCGAGGTCCCACGCATGCGACGTTATGGATCCATCCGGATCCGAGGATGCGGAGCCGTCAAAACTGCACTGCAGCGCCGTGCAGCTGCTGGTGAAGGAAGCTACGGGTGAAGCGTTTCCAGTGCCGGGAACGATGCTGAAATCATCCTGGAAGCTGCCTGCTGTGGCTACAAAACGTCCCGTGAGTGAGGCCTCAGTGAACTGCAGGTCCAGCAACCCGTGGGT
The DNA here is from genome assembly GCF_037203985.1 of Pseudarthrobacter sp. CCNWLW217. Taxonomy (NCBI): domain Bacteria; kingdom Bacillati; phylum Actinomycetota; class Actinomycetes; order Micrococcales; family Micrococcaceae; genus Pseudarthrobacter; species Pseudarthrobacter sp. CCNWLW217. The sequence continues at coordinate 72,580 of NZ_JBBCBT010000014.1, read as the reverse complement.
TGGGCTGGCGTTGAGCCCCGAATAGGCAGCGAAATAGGGAGCCTCAGGATCCGCGGCGTTGACATCCCTCAACGCCACTCCGCCGGTGCCCACCGTCGTGAAGACGGTTCCTGTGCCTTTGGAAAGTGCGTTGTCGGCGTCCCGCACACAGTCAGCGTCATAGGTACCCGGGACGAGCCCGGTGCAGCCGGTCCCGGTGGCAAGTTGCTTACTGCGCTGATACAGGTGCTCGTGGCCGTTCATCACCAGATCCACCTTTTTAGTCACCATCAGGTTGGTGATGTCGGCCCCGGCTACGCAACTGTATATCCCCACGGACAGGCACGGCGTGTGCATTCCGACAACGACCCAGGGGATGGAGGCGGCCCTGGCGCCATCGATGGCTGCTGACGTCCAGTTGTAGCGTGTGCTGCCGGCCGAGTAGTTCCAGGTTCCATCGGAGAAGGGAATACCCGGGGATATCATGATGAACCTGGCTACGGGGTCCTGCTGAGGGACGTCCACGTAGTACTGGCGGCCGTAGGTGCCGATCACGCCCGGCAATTGATTTGGCAGGCAAGCGGCAAAGTCGTTGATGTTTCCGTTCTGGCCATTGCTTTCGTGGTTTCCTGACACCAGTTCGAACGGAAACCCCGCACCTGCATTCGACGTCACAAGATCGCACCAGGCCTGTTCCGCGCCCGTGGCCCCGTACGACAGGTCACCGAGGGCAAAATGGAGGTCGGGCGCGATGGCACCGATCCTTGCCAGGACACCCGAAGCGGCCGCACTCGAGGAATAGTCACCCGCCGTGGTCACGTGCAGCTGTCCGGGAACTGCCGGGATCACTGCCGCCAGCGCCGAAGGTTCTCCGTCGACGACGACGGGCGCCGCCTGCAGCTCAGGCGATGCTGTCTGCCACACGCTCAGCCCCGGAAGCGATCCCAGGATCAAAGCGGCGCTGGCCACTGCGACGGCTGCAAATCTGCCATTGCCCATAGCGGACTCCTACTACTCGGAGTTCCGGCGCAAGTCCGGTGCCAAGGCCCGAGCTGGGCTGAGACGCCCGTTTCAGTCCGCGGGTACCGGACAACGGGCGTGAGACCACACGTGGCGTATATGCCAAATAGTAGTGCCGGGCAGGAACGCTGCATAGGCTCCGGAAGCCGCTGGCTTCCGGTGCATGGCACTCAGTCGATATCCTCGACCACCACTCCAAAAGGAATGCTGTCGTCGAGGTGGGCCTGATGGCCGGTGGGACCCACGTTGTAGGTGACCCGGACCCCGTGCAGTTGGTCGGCAGCGGACTGCTGCAGGACAGGCTTGACGGCAAGGATGAAGCTCTCGCTCTTGTCGGCGAGGAACTGCTTGTAACTGGCTGGAAGCTCGCTCATTGCAACAGAATAGACCTGAGGGCCACGGATGGGGAGGGGTCCCCATTGCACGGGTTGCCACTGGTGGCTTGGATAGTATGGCGGGCGGGGTGCAGTCGGCAGGCAACGGCCTGCCGCCCCGGCCAACCAGGGGGAATCCAGTGCTTCAGACCAGTACATCCGCGAGAATAGAACCGGCGGAACTGGCCCGCGCGCAGCAAGTCGTGGCGAACATCTCCCGAAGCTTCGACGCGAAGGTCGTAGGGCAGTCCCGGCTGCGTGAATCGCTCCTGATAGGCCTGATGACCGGCGGGCACATCCTGCTGGAGAGCGTGCCGGGCCTGGCCAAGACCACGGCGGCGCAGACGGTAGCGGAGTCCGTGAGCGCCGAGTTCCGCCGGATCCAATGCACCCCGGACCTGTTGCCCAGTGACATCGTCGGCACTCAGATCTACGACGCCGCCAAGGGAACCTTCATTACCCAGTTGGGGCCCGTCCACGCCAACATCGTCCTCCTCGATGAGATCAACCGCTCCAGCGCCAAGACACAGAGCGCCATGCTGGAAGCCATGCAGGAGCGGCAGACGTCCATCGGGGGACAGGAGTACAAGCTTCCGTCGCCGTTCCTGGTGCTCGCGACGCAAAATCCGATCGAGCAGGAGGGCACCTATCAGCTGCCCGAAGCCCAGATGGACCGCTTTATGCTCAAGGACGTGCTGGACTACCCCTCACCGGCAGAGGAAGCAGAGATCATCCGGCGCATCGACGCAGGGGTCTACACGCCGGAGCAGATTCCGGCGGCGGCTGCGTCCCTGGCTGCCGTGGTGGGGGTCCAGGAACTGGTGAAGCGCATCTATATTGATCCGGCCATTATTAACTACATCGTGGGCTTGGTGTTCGTGACGCGTAATGCCGGGCAGTACATCGACCGGCGGCTGGCAGGCTTCATCGAATTCGGCGCCAGCCCCCGCGCCAGCATCGCGTTCAGCCAGGCGGCGCGGGCAGTGGCCCTCATCAACGGCCGCGACCACGTCATCCCGGAGGACGTCAAATCCCTCGCGCACCGGGTGCTGCGGCACCGCCTGATTCTGGGCTTCGAAGCAGTGGCGGAGGAAGTACCGGTCGAGACCGTAGTCGATGCCATCGTGGCATCCGTCCAGATACCCTGAGCCCCAGGTGACCAGCCTGCTTACGCGCGTGAAGTCGAAGATGTCCATCTTCGCCCACCGGAAAGCCCGCGGCATCCTTGACGGCGAGTACGGTTCAGTATTCCGGGGCCGCAGCCTGGACTTCGACGACCTCCGGGCGTATGTTCCGGGGGATGAGGTCCGGGACATCGACTGGAAGGCCTCCGCCCGCCACGGCTCCCCGCTGATCAAGCGCTATGTGGCCGTACGGCGTCAGACCCTTATGCTGATTGCCGATACCGGCCGGAACATGGCGGCCGGATCCCGCGACGGCGAACCCAAGAAGGACATCGCCGTGATGGCCCTTGGCGTCATGGCTTACCTGGCACACAGGCACGGCGACGTGGTGGGACTGGTCTGTGGCGATGCCTTTGGTTCCCGCACCATTCCGGCCAAGGCTGGGGAAGCCCACCTGGAACGGCTGCTGCAGGAGGTCCACGCCCGGGTCAGCCTGGACAGCGGACCCAGCCGGCTCGAAGAGCAACTGCGCCATGTGGCGCGCACCGTCAAGGGACGGAACCTGCTGTTCGTCGTCGCAGACGAGCTGGCCGCAGACCCCGGCCTGGAGCAGGTGCTCCGCCGGCTGCGGGCGCAGCACGAGATCCTGTGGCTCACCATCCGCGACGCCGACCTTGCCGGCGCCGGGCCGGCGGAAGGTGCGTTCAGTGTCGCGGACGCTTCGCCGCTGCCCAGCCGGATCGCCGAGTCATCCGGCGTAGCTGCCGCATACGCAACGGCCACAGCGGGACGGGACGCCGGCCGGCATGCCATGCTGCGCAGCGTCGGGATTTCTGAGGGCCACGTGGCCAACAGCCAGGAAGTCATGACTGAACTGTTTGCCTTGCTGGAACGGCACCGGCGTGCGGGATAACGGCGGGTTCTACGCACCGCTCCAGTACAGCCCGCTCTGGCTGTGGGCGGGCATCGGGTTGCTGGTCCTCGTCGTGGGCTGGTACTTCTTTGTCTACCTGAGCACCCGTGAACGCCCGGTGCCGGCGGCAGCGCCGCGGTTCACGCCGCCGTCGGACATCCACAGCCTCAAGGAAGCGTACCTGCAGAGGATCGATGCCGTGGAAGCCGAGGCAGCAGCCGGACGGCTGACGTCCCGGGCGTCCCATCAGGAACTCAGCCTCCTGGTCCGGAAGTTTACCCGCGACGTCACGGGCGTTGATGCCCCCAGGATGACCCTGGCGGAGCTGGACAGCCATCCCCTGCCCGCAGCGGCCACAGCCGTTGGCCGGCTCTACCCCGGCGAGTTCGGCGCGGAACCGCTGCCGCCGCTGGCCCGGTCAGCCGAGACGGCCCGCCAGGCGGTGCGCTCATGGAACTGATGTTCTGGTGGCTCCTTCCCATAGCAGTGGCCGCGTCAGCCGGTGCCGCCTGGCTGGTGTTCCGCAAGGACTCCCGGGACAACGCCCGACGGCGGCCCGTTGCCCACGCGGACCGCCTCACCGCGCTGCCCGAGTACCAGCGCGCCCTCCGGCTGTACCGGCGCTGGCTTGCGGTCGCGGCGCTCGCCGCCCTGACCCTGGTGGTATCGGCTGCCATCGCCACGGCCCGGCCCGTAAACTTGACCACCATCCGGCCCGAGCAACACAACCGGGACATCATCCTGTGCCTGGACGCGTCCGGATCCATGAGCAGCGCCGACGCCGAAGTGGTGGAGGTCTTCACCGAACTCGCCGCCGACTTCGACGGTGAACGGATTGGGCTCACGATCTTCGACAGCAGCGCGGTCCAGGTCTTTCCCCTGACCGATGACTACAGCTATGTGCAGGAGCAACTGACAATGGCGAAGGACGCCTTCAACGGTGAAGCCGGGAGCTCAGGCTTCCTGGACGGCACCTGGAATGGGCGCGGCTCGTCCCTGATCGGCGACGGACTGGCCAGCTGTGTGGAGAGCTTCCCGGCTACCGACGCCACGCCCCAGGGCAATACGCCTGGAGCCAAGACGCCTCCGCGCTCGCGGTCAGTGGTGCTGGCGACCGACAACTTTCTTTCCGGCGATCCGATCTTCACGCTGGAACAGGCGGGTGCGCTCGCCAAGGAACGGGACATCCGCGTCTACGCCCTGAACCCCGGCGACTTCGACTACGGTACTGACTCCAAACAGCCGGGTGCCTTGCTCAGGGCCACGGCCGAAACCACCGGCGGAGCCTATTACGCGCTGGAAAGCCCGGAGGCCGTGGCAGGCATCGTCCGGGACGTCCAGGCAACAGAAGCAGCCGCCATCCAGGGTGCGCCCCGTGCCGTGGTCTCGGACCGTCCGGACCTGCCCCTGGCGCTCGCACTCCTCTCCGGCCTGGTCCTGGCCGGCGCGTCCTGGCGGCTCAGGCCATGACGCTGCTTCCGGTTCTGCCAGCATGGGTGATGCTGCCACTGACCGCCGCCGTCGTGCTGTTCCTGGGTTGGCAGGTCATCAGTGTCCGACGGCGGAACCCCCGCCGGGGGCCGGGCTCAGGCCGCGACGGGGTGCTCCGCGGGATACTCGTGCTGCTCGTTGTGGGGGCGGCGCTTCGGCCGGGCATCCCGGGCGGAAGCGCGGAGGCGGCGACGGCGGACATCAACGTCTTCTTTGTTGTCGACACCACCAGCAGCATCGCCGCCGAGGACTACGGAGATTCCCTGCCACGGCTGGAGGGAGTCCGTGCGGACATCAGAGCCATTGCCGAACGCCTGGCCGGTGCGCGCTTTTCGCTGATCACCTTTGACACCAACGCTGCCGTCCGGATGCCGCTGACCACTGACACGTCCGCACTGGACACCCTCGTCACCGTGCTGGAACCGCAGGTCGCGGCCTATTCCAAAGGAAGCAGCGTCACCGTGGCGGCGAAACTGCTGGACGAGCGGCTCCGGGCTGCCCGCGACAGCCATCCCGAACGGCCGCGAATTGTTTTCTATCTCGGTGACGGGGAACAGACCAGCGGAAAACCCCCAGCACCGATGAGCGTGGACACGGGGCTGGTCAGCGGGGGAGCCGTGCTGGGCTACGGGACAGCCGAGGGCGGACGGATGAAGGAAAACACCGGGCCAGGCCCCGACGACGCGGGCTACATCCGCGACCGAAGCGGCAGGACCGGCCGGGACGCCCTCTCCATGCTGGACGAGGGCCAGCTCCGGAAGATCGCAGCCGACCTCGGGGTTCCCTATGTGCACCGTTCGGCAGGTGACGCTGCCGCGCCCATGCTGCAGGACGCCAATCCCGGCGCCCTGCAACGCGGGGAAGGGGACAACAGCCTTGAAGGGCGGATGGAACTGTATTGGATCCTGGCGGCCGGGGCGTTCCTGCTGGCCCTCCGGGAAACGGTCCTGGTGCTGCGGCAGTTGCGTGAACTCCGGCCGTTGAGTCAGCACAGGAAGTTGGGTCACACAGGGCCGCCAAGCCAGCCCGGGCCGTCACAAACTTCGCCGTCCAGCCGTGACCGCCAACCTGTGCAGGGGGCATCTAAGTGAACCCGGATCATTCTTCGACGGCGGCCACCTTGCTCAGGCGCCGGAGGCTCCTTCTTCTCTGGTCCGGTTTGCCCGTGCTCCTGGTCCTTTGCCTGTCAGTTAAGCTGCTTAGCCTCGGCGTTCTCGCGGGCCAGGCGGCCACGGGATTTGAACACCGTGATGCCGACGCGGTGGGCTCCGCGGCGGCGGGGTTGGGCACCGTCAATGTCATCGAACCGCACAAGGCACCTTTCGCCGAGGGGGACGCCCGGGCCCTGGCCGGGGACTTCGAGGCAGCACGGAAGCGTTTTGAGGAGGCCCTGGCGCTCACCGGGCCAAATGATGACTGCGTCATCCGCGTCAACCTGGTACTCAGCATCGAACAGCTTGGTGATGCCCGGCTGGCTGCCAAGGACCCGACGGCGGCAGGGCAGCTTTTCGCCGAAGCGCTGGCCGTCGTGGACGCCGCACCTGACGGCTGCCTGGCGGCCTCCGACCAGTCGGCCGCCCCGGCCGCGGGGGAGAAGCTGGACCAGGCAGAAGCCCGGCTCCGGCAAAAATCCGAGGACGCCAAGGCCGGGGAGGGTGCGGGGGAGCAGTCCGAAGGCGAAAAACCGCAGGCTCCGGCAGAGCCCGATCCTGGGCAGCAAACCCAGCTCGAGGAGCTTAAAGACAGCGCCCGGAACTCCCAGCTGGAACGCAACAACGGCCAGGAGCGCGACGAGTACCTCAGGGACGGCGATTACGGCGCAGGACCGGACAAGCCCTGGTAGCCGCCACAGTGGCGAACAAAATTCTGTGGCACCGTGAAATACGGCGTAAAGCTGCGTCTTAATTCGGCGGCCAACTTGAACGCTTCCGGAAGGACTCCTAGAGTTCTATACAAGTTACCGAGGTAACGTGTCAGCGATCCTCCGTTACGGAGGGTGTGGGTGCCCCCATGTGGGCCTGACATTTGCTCACGGACAACTTCATTCCAGGCGTAACAGTCGCGGCTGCGTCCTAGTGGAGTTCCTTCCGTGTTCCCCAAACTCAATTCATTGACGGCAATACAGTCGCAACGTCGACGTATATTGCCGCCAATGGCCCAAAGCCAAGGACGCAAATGTCACCACCAAGCCTTATCGACACCCATCCCAAACTCTCAGATACCGCCCCGGTGGCGCTTTCCTATGAGCTCTTCCCGCCCCGGTCCCCGGCTGCCGCCGAATCGCTGTGGAACACCATCCGTGAGCTTGAGACCACCGACCCGGACTACGTCGCCGTCACCTACGGTGCCAGCGGCTCCAACCGGGACACCGCCCTCGAACTCATCCACCGGCTGGTCCAGGAAACCACGCTGCGGCCCCTGGCCCACCTGACCTGCGTCGGCAACACGCCGCTGGAACTGGCTGAGATCATCGGCGAACTGCTGGACACCGGCGTGCGCGGCATCCTCGCCCTCCGCGGCGACATGCCCAAGGACGGCGGGAAGCCCGCCGAGGGATCGTTGACCTACGCGCAGGATCTGATTGAACTGATCAGGCGTGTGGAGCAGCGGCGTTCGGCCTTGCTGTGCGCGGGCAAGATCGCTGTCGGCGTCGCCGCTTATCCCACGCGGCATCCAGAGTCGCCCAGCGAGGAACACGACGTTGAGGTGCTGCTCGCCAAGCAGCGGTCCGGGGCAGACTTTGCCATCACCCAGGTCTTCTTCCACGCGGGGCAGTACGCGGAACTTGTCACCCGGGCCCGGCGGGCCGGCGTCACCATCCCGATCATTCCGGGCGTTATGCCCCTCACCAGCCTCCGCCGCGTCACACGGCTTGGTGAACTGACCGGCGTTGAGCCGTCCCCCGAGCTCATGGAACGCCTCGCCGCAGCCGACACCGACGCCGAACGGCTCCGGATCGGCGTCCGGGCGACGGTGGACCTGGCCAATGCGGCCCTCCAGGCCGGTGCACCGGGCATCCACCTCTACACCTTCAACGAACACCAGAGCGCGCTTGAGGTGCTGGACAAACTGGCTCTTCCGCGCCACTCACGCTCAGCCAGCCGCCGCAGCGCCGTTGCCCGGCGCCAGCTGGCCAGCTGATCCCCAGATATCTGCCAAGACCTTCCGAACCGTCTCACCACTCCAAGGAGTCTTCCATGACTGAAATTAACACTCCGTTTCCCGCTGCCTCGCTCCTCGGCTACCCGCGCATCGGCCGCCGCCGCGAACTGAAGAAGGCTGTCGAAGCGTACTGGGCCGGCAAAATCGACGCCGCTGCCCTCGACGCCGCCGCCAAGGACATCCAGCTCACCATCGCCAAGCGCCTGCAGGAACTCGGCCTGACCGAGGCTGCCGCCGTGCCCGGCACGTTCTCCTTCTACGACCAGGTCCTGGACACCACGGCACACCTCGGTGCGGTCCCGGCCCGCTTCGGCAAGCTCCTCAACGCTGAGGGACAGCTGGACATCGACGGCTACTTCACCCTGGCCCGCGGCAACAAGGAACAGCAGCCGCTGGAAATGACCAAGTGGTTCGACACCAACTACCACTACCTGGTTCCGGAGATCGGCCCGGAGACCGAGTTCACCCTCGCGTCCACCGCCAAGGTTGAAGAGTTCGCTTTCGCCCTTGCCAACGGCATCGAGACCCGCCCGTACATCGTTGGCCCGGTCACGTACCTCCTGCTGTCCAAGGCATCAGACGACGCACCGGCCGGTTTCGCGCCGCTGTCCCGCCTCGAGGACATCCTGCCCGTCTACGTCCAGCTGCTCGAAAAGCTCGCCGAAGCGGGCGCCAGCTGGATCCAGCTCGACGAGCCTGCACTGGTGGTCGACCAGGACACCTCTGCCGAGGAGATCCAGGCCGCCGTCGCCCGGGCTTACGAGGTACTCACCGCGGCTGCCAAGCGTCCGCAGATCCTCGTCTCCACGCCGTACGGCTCGCTTGATGGGCAGCTCGGCACCCTTGCCGCGACCAACATTGATGCTCTGCACATTGACATCTTCAAGGGCGCAGTTCCGTCCGCAGCAGCCCTCGCCGGCCTCGGCGACAAGACCCTGGTTGCCGGTGTGGTTGACGGCCACAACATCTGGCGCAACGACCTCGCCTCGTCCGCTGCCAAGCTGGACGAGCTGAAGGTCGCAGCCGGCAAGCTTGCCGTCAGCACCTCCACGTCCACCCAGCACGTCCCGCACGACGTCGCTGAGGAAACCCAGCTGTCCGAGCAGCTGCGCAGCTGGCTTGCGTTCTCCGACCAGAAGGCCGTGGAAGTCAAGACTCTCGCCGCCTACCTCGCCGAGCCCGCTTCGGCCAAGGCCGCCATCGACGAAGCTTCCGCCGTGATCGCTTCCCGTGCAACCGCTGAAGGAGTCCGTCGCGACGACGTCCGCGCCCGCACCGAAGCGCTGACTGCCGCAGACTTCAACCGCTCCGAGTACTCGGTCCGCGAAGCCGCCCAGGAAGAGGCCCTGCACCTTCCGCCGCTGCCCACCACCACCATCGGCTCGTTCCCGCAGACCTCCGAAATCCGCTCGGCCCGCGCCCGCAACAACAAGGGTGACCTCACCAACGAGCAGTACGAGCAGCTCATGAAGGACGAGATCAAGCGCGTTGTGGAGCTGCAGGAAGAGCTCGGCTACGACGTCCTGGTACACGGCGAGCCCGAGCGCAACGACATGGTCCAGTACTTCGCCGAGAACCTCGAAGGATTTGACGTCACGGTCCACGGCTGGGTCCAGTCCTATGGCTCCCGCTGCACCCGTCCGTCCATCCTCTGGGGCGACGTCACCCGCAGCGCCCCCATCACGGTTGCCTGGGCCGAGTACGCACAGTCCCTGACCAGCAAGCCGATGAAGGGCATGCTCACCGGTCCGGTCACCATCCTGGCCTGGTCCTTCGTTCGCGACGACCAGCCGCTCGGCGAGACGGCCAACCAGGTTGGCCTGGCGCTTCGCGACGAGATCGCTGACCTTGAAGCGGCCGGCATCAAGGTCATCCAGGTGGACGAGCCGGCCCTCCGCGAACTCCTCCCGCTGCGCAAGGCAGACCACGCAGCATACCTTGACTGGTCCGTGAACTCGTTCCGCCTGTCCACCGCCGGTGCTGCTGACGCCACCCAGATCCACACCCACCTGTGCTACTCCGAATTCGGCGCCATCATCGACGCCATCGACGGACTGGACGCTGATGTGACCTCCATCGAGGCCGCCCGTTCACGCATGGAGGTTGTCCACGACCTCGAGTCCCACGGCTTCGGCCGCGGCGTGGGCCCGGGCGTCTACGACATCCACTCGCCGCGCGTTCCCGGCGAGGAGGAAGTCACCGAACTGCTCAGCACCGCCGTCAAGCACGTCCCGTCCCGCCAGCTCTGGGTCAACCCGGACTGCGGCCTGAAGACCCGCGGCTACGCCGAGACCGAAGAGTCCCTGCGCAACCTGGTCAAGGCCACCAAGACGGTCCGCGCCGAACTGCTGCAGGCAGCACAGCAGTAGCAGCCAAGTAACTAAAGCACCCATATAAAAGCGGCGGCCGGTCACCTAAGTGACCGGCCGCCGTCGGGCTTTATGCAGTGGTTTTGTTCAGGATTCCCAGAGGATTTCGTCGTCAACCACGCCGTCCTCGTCGGCTGACACCACCAGGACCTCGTCGGTGAAGTGCGAGCCGAGCGTGAAATCGAGGACGAAATAGCGCTCCGGCTGCCCCGGATAGATGCCGACATGGCCGAGCTTCAGGGCCTTGAGGAACACAGCGTTGGTGAGCTGGCTGCGGTCTTCGACGCCGAAGACTTTCTTCAGGTGCTCGTCCTTAAGGGCGTTGCAGTGGAAGCGCAGGTACTCCTGGGGGCTGGTGCCCTCCTGCTCCAGCTCTTCGGCGATCATGTCGCGGACCTCGTCAACGAGCTCGGGAAGGTAGCGGAGCCGATAGTCCACCTTGTGCATGGCTGCTTCGTCAAAGTGGTCGTGCGCGTTGATGTTCAGGTCGAGTTCCAGTGTGGTTCCGCCGAGCTCATGTTTAGCGGCAATGTTGTGATCCTCGCCGTGGTTGAGCTCGATTTCTCCAAAGTGCTGGCTCGCTACCCTGTTCATATCTTCAACATAGACCCGAAAAGCGGTCCGTTCCAGCATTCGGCCTAATTGCCTGTTGTCCCCAGGCCTGCGAATGTTTCGGCCAACAGGTCCACGAACAGCTGCACGCGGGCGGTTTTCTTCTCATTGATCAGGAGCGCGAAAACGTTGCGGGCCAGCCGGATCTCCGGAACGTCCAGCACCACCACCCCGGCCGGCCGGTGCCGCAGCGCCAGTTCCGGCACCAGGGCGGCGCCCAGTCCCGCCGCCGCCATCTCCAGGCTGGCATGGAAGTCGTCGCTATGGGCCACCACCCGCGGATGCAGGTTGCAGCTTGCGAAGAGCCGCTCGATCACCACCGCGTCGGGAGTGCCGGGGTGGTGCATGATCCACGGCATCTCGGACAGATGGTCCGCGGCGACCTTGGCATCGGAACGGAAACCCCAGCCGGCGGGCAGCACCACGCGGAAGTTGTCGTCACCGATCCACTGCCTGTTGATGGTGTGCGGCCACGCGAGCCCGGACTGGCCCACCTGGAAGACCAGCGCCACATCAAGATCCCCGCCGGTCCGCAGTCCCTGGATGGTCTGGGACGGCTCCGCCACTGAGACCCTGAGGTCGATCCCCAGGTTCTTCCAGGCCGGATTCTGCAGGATCCGGGGGAGGACGTAGGTAGCCAGGCTGGGAAAAATTCCCAGCCTGAGCTCCTGGCTGGCGCTGTCCTGGGTCCTTGAAGCGGCGGCCATCAGCGCCTCGATGTCCGTGAGGACCTTGGCGGCGTGCCGGGTCATCACCTCGGCTGCCTCCGTGGGGACCACGCTGCGCGCCGAGCGCTGGAAGAGGACTACCCCCGTGTCCCGTTCGAGGGCGGACATCTGCTGTGAAACCGCCGACGCCGTGTACCCGAGCCGGGCTGCTGCTGCCGCAAATGAGCCGAGCCGCGTCACTTCGAGCAGTGTCTTCAGATGTACGGGATTAACCACCCGCCCACACTACTCTGCCGGGTTGCCCGCGAAAAAGAAGCCGGCATTTTTACCCATCCGGCCCTCTCACCGTTCCGAACTGCCCTTGACTACCCAACGGCAATGTTCAGCAGAGGAGCAAAAATTGTCACTGATCCCCACCCGAAGTGGCGGCGCGGGCAGACGCATAGCGGTCATCGGCAGCGGCGTGGCCGGCCTGACGGCGGCCTACGTCCTTAACCGGCACGACAACGTGACCCTCTTCGAAGCGGACACGCGGTTGGGTGGCCATGCCCACACGCACAGTGTGCCTCAGCAGGATGGCCAAGCCCTGGGGATTGATACCGGCTTCATCGTCCATAACGAGCGGACCTACCCTACGCTGCTGAGGCTGTTCGCCGAGCTGGGCGTGGAAACCCAGGATTCCGAAATGAGCATGTCCATCCGCTGCGACGGTTGCGGCCTGGAGTACGCCGGGGCACGCGACGGAGCCAAGGGGATTATTGCCCGCCCGTCCAGCCTGCTGCATGGACGCTACCTCCGGATGCTGGTGGAGGTCATGCGCTTCTACCGCCGGGCCCGGTCACTCATCCAGGCAGAGCCGGAGTCGCCCGTTCTCCCCGACGCCGCCACGCCGGAGCTGACTCTTGGCCAGTTTTTGCAGCGGGAGCGTTTCAGCCCCTACTTCATCTCGCATTTCATGACTCCTGTGGTCAGCGCCGTCTGGTCCTGCGACCCCACCACAGCGCTGTCCTACCCGGCCCGGTATCTGTTTACCTTCCTGGCGCACCACGGCATGCTGGGCGTCAAGGGCTCGCCCCAGTGGCGCACCGTGACGGGCGGCTCAGCGAGGTACGTGGAGAAGCTCGCCGCGACACTGCCGGACATCCGGCTCGGAACGGCGGTAACATCCGTCCGCCGGCATAACGACGGCGTGGAAGTTACCACCGGGAACGGCGTGGACAACTTTGACGCCGTGGTTATAGCCACTCATCCGTCCCAAGCACTCGGCTTCCTCGCGGACGCCACTCCGGAGGAGAAGGAAGCCCTCGGCGGGATGCCCTATTCCGTCAACCACACTGTCTTCCACCGCGACCCGGCGGTCCTTCCCGGGGCCGACAATGCCAAGGCGTCCTGGAACTACCGGCTCCCCGGCTGCGACGCCCGCCCCGACAAGGTCCTTGTCAGCTACGACCTCACCCGGCTGCAGCGGCTTGAGCCCGCGGACGGCCGGCCCTACCTGGTCAGCCTGGGGGAGTCCGAACTCATTGCCGATGACCAGGTGCTCGAACGGATGGTCTACGAACACCCGCAGTACACGCCCGACTCCCTGAAGGCCCAGCAGCGGATCAGGGCACTCAGCAACAACCGCATCGCTTTTGCCGGAGCCTACCTGGGCTGGGGTTTCCACGAGGACGGTGCCCTGTCCGGCGTCCGGGCCGCTGCCATGCTGGGCCGGACCTGGACTGCGCCCGGGACGGCGGGGGAGCCAGGACTGCTGGCTTTGGAGGGCGCATGAGTCAAGCGGCAGCCATCTACCGCACCTCCATATCCCATGTGCGTCAAACCCCGCTGAAGAACGCCTTCACGTACCGCAGCTACAGCTGGTTCGTTGACGTCGATCGGATCCCTCGGCTGCCGCGGCTGCTGCAGCCGCTGGCCGTCTTCCGGGCCGGCGACCACCTGGGCGACCCGTCGGCAACCATCCGCGCCAATGTTGAGCGGTTCCTGCGGACCCGGGGGATTGAGCCCGACGGCGGGAACATCCGGATGCTGACCAGCGCCAGGGTCTTGGGGTACGTCTTCAATCCGCTCACGCTCTTTTGGTGCTTTCGGCAGTCCGGGGACCTGCAGTGCGTCATCGCAGAAGTGCACAACACTTACGGCGAACGGCACTGCTACCTCCTGGAGACCGACTCCTCCGGCCGGGCCAGCGTGCCCAAGGCCTTCTATGTTTCACCGTTCAACGACGTTGACGGGCAGTACCGGATGAAGCTGCCTGCACCGGATGAGCGGCTGGCTGTAGCGATCGTGCTGGAGCGCGAAGGACACCGGCCGTTCATCGCCACCATGGACGGTGAAAGGCGCCCCGCCACCACGAGGAACATCCTTGCAGCGGCACTGGCGGTTCCGGCGGCGCCGCTGCTGGTCTCCGCCCTGATCAGGATCCAGGGCGTGAAGCTCTGGGCAAAACGCCTGCCCGTCGTCAAAAGACCACATCACCCCTCACAGGAGGCAGTTCAATGACAATGACCGATGAGAACGGAACCGCTGCAGCCGCGAAGGTTTCCAACCCCAAGCCCGCAACCCATTCCCGGGTGACTGATTGGAACATTGCCCGGGTACCGGCAGCCCCGGCCACTATCGATCCGGACGTCTGGCCCGGAGTGGCCCACGCGCCGTCGGGCACTAAAGCATTAGTGGCGGGCAAGGCCGCGGGCCTGCTGTTCAGGGGTGCCGCCCGCCGCCTGCCCCTGCGTGTGGCCTATCCGGACGGTTCAGTCCTTGGGACCGGCGGTCCCGCCGCGCCGGTTATGACGATGGTCAGGCCGGAGGCGTTTGAGGCCCGCATCGGGGACAACGGCCTGATCGGGCTGGGGGAGTCGTTTATGGCCGGGGACTGGGAGGCGTCGGACCTCGCCGGCGTGCTGGAAGTCTTCGCGGCGTCCGTGGACACGCTGATCCCGACTCCGCTGCAAAAGCTGCGCACCCTCTACCTGCCCCGGACGCCGCGGCAGGAGCGCAACGACGAGCAGAACACCCGTAGCAACATCTCCCGGCACTACGACCTCTCCAACGAACTGTTCTCAAAATTCCTGGACGCCACCATGAGCTATTCGTCGGCGCTGTTCCCGGCGGATGCCGGAGCATTGACGTCCGTGCCGTGGGATTCGCTGGCCGAAGCACAGCAGGCCAAGATCGACAGGCTGTTGGACAAGGCGGGAGTGCGGGAAGGGACGCGTGTGCTGGAGATCGGCACAGGCTGGGGCGAGCTGGCACTGCGGGCAGCGGCGCGCGGCGCCACCGTGTACAGCGTCACCCTTTCCAGTGAGCAGCAGGCCCTGGCCCAGGAGCGGATCGCCGCTGCCGGCTACGAGGACCGGGTGACAGTGGGGCTGCAGGACTACCGGGCCGTGGAAGGCGAGTTCGACGCCGTCGTATCGGTTGAGATGATCGAAGCCGTCGGGTACGAATACTGGCCCATCTACTTCCAGACGATTGACCGCGTCCTGGCCCCCGGCGGCAAGGTGGCCATCCAGGCCATCACCATGCCGCACGGGCGCATGCTGGCTACCCGCAACGCCTACACGTGGGTCCATAAGTACATCTTCCCCGGCGGCTTCCTTCCCTCGGTGCGGGCCATCGAGGGCGTGACGCAGCAGCACACCACCCTGCGGGTCCGGGAGCGCATGGGCATGGGGGACCACTACGCGGCCACCCTGCGGCTGTGGGAGGAACGCTTCATGGCCCGTTCGCAGGAAGTGGCCGGGCTCGGCTTCGACACGGTTTTCCAACGGATGTGGCTGTTCTACCTCTGCTACTCGCGGGCGGGGTTCCAGTCTGGCTACCTGGACGTCCAGCAGATTGTGCTGGACCGCCGGGAGGCGCAGCTCTAGTTACCACGATCACGCGGATGGCCTTGCTTGTCCGTGGGATTGATCACCTTGAGGGGTTCCGGAGGTCGCTTCGGGGCCCCTTTTGGCGTGTCCAACACAACATGTCGTGCCCCCGGCACAAGGCGCGACACGCCGTCCACGGAACGACACGCTGGGGCTTAAATGTGGCTAAGTACTCCACAGGGTGTGGATTTCGTCCCTGAAATCAGCGGATTTCCGGACATTTTGCGGGGTCCTGCCTGTGGATTAAAAGTGCATTAAATGACATACTTGTAATACATCATCTTGGGGTTCCGAAGAGCCGTCTGCACTACATGTAGTATCTACATACAGCTTGAGCGGGACACCAGCGCAGGACATCAAACTGTAGACGGGCTGCGGAAGCGGCAATGCAGGCGGCAGTAACGGACATGGATTCCAGTTCGGAACGGCCCGCCTAAGAAGAGCGATATTTCGACAAAGGGGACAGGGACCATGACCGTTACGGTTTACACAAAGCCGGCTTGTGTTCAGTGCAACGCAACGTACCGCGCACTGGATAAGAAGGGCATCGCCTACCAGAGCGTGGACATCTCCCAGGATGCCGAGGCGCTCGATCGCCTGAAGGCGCTGGGCTACATGCAGGCTCCTGTTGTGGTCACGGACCAGGACCACTGGTCAGGCTTCCGCCCGGACAAGATCGAGGAACTGGCACTCTCTGCCGTTTCCTCCGTGGCCTAGGGCCTTACTTTTTCCTGCCGTCAGGCAACCTTCGATGCAGCTGAGGTGACTCCCGTGGCACTGGCAACAGCCGGGGCTTCCTTCACAGCAACTGGTGAAACCGACCATCCCGTTGACGCGGCTCAGCGCGCCGGACGGGATGGTGCCGGCAAGGACCAGGCGTTTTCGCCGGATCCTGTCACAACGCAGAGCCAGCTCATCTATTTTTCCTCCACCTCCGAGAACACCAGCCGCTTCGTTGCGAAGCTTGGCCGTGAATCGGGCAGGATCCCGCTTTACCCGAAAGACGCACCCCTTCTCGCCACCAGGCCTTTTGTTTTGGTGGTGCCGACCTATGGCGGCACCGGGGGAGAAGGATCGGTGCCCAAACAGGTCATCCGCTTTCTGAACAACCCGCAGAACAGGAAACTGATCCGCGGCGTCATCGGTGCAGGCAACACAAACTTCGGGGACAACTACTGCATGGCTGCGGACATCATCGCCGCCAAATGCAAAGTTCCCACGCTTTACCGCTTCGAACTTATGGGCACGCCAGACGACGTTGCCCGCGTCAACAATGGATTGGACACGTTTTGGACACGACTGTTGCAGATACAGAAGTAACCAGGGCCGAAGGCCAGGGCACCGCCGCTGAAAAGCGGAGTGCCGCCGTCGAAAAGCCCGAGATGCCGGCCGCCTACAAGGGTCTGGGCTATCACGAGCTCAACGCCATGCTGAACCTGTACGGCCCCAACGGAGAGATCCAGTTCGAGGCCGACCGCGAAGCCGCGCATCAGTACTTCCTGCAGCACGTGAACAACAACACCGTGTTCTTCCACGACCTGGAAGAGAAGCTCGACTACCTGGTGAAGAACCAGTACTACGAGCGCGAAACCCTCGACCAGTACACGATGAACTTCATCCGCGAGCTCTTCAACCGCGCGTACAAGAAGAAGTTCCGCTTCGAGACCTTCCTGGGCGCGTTCAAGTTCTACACGTCCTACACGCTGAAGACGTTCGACGGCAAGCGCTTCCTTGAGCGCTACGAGGACCGCGTCTGCATGGTGGCCCTGCACCTGGCGCGGGGCGACGAGCAGTTGGCCCTGCAGATGGTGGACGAGATCATCGAAGGCCGCTTCCAGCCGGCCACTCCCACGTTCCTGAACGCCGGCAAGCGCCAGCGCGGCGAGCTGGTCTCCTGCTTCCTGCTCCGCATCGAAGACAACATGGAGTCGATCGGCCGGTCCATCAATTCCGCGCTGCAGCTGTCCAAGCGCGGCGGAGGAGTGGCGTTCGCGCTGACCAACATCCGCGAAGTCGGCGCCCCGATCAAGCAGATCGAGAACCAGTCCTCCGGTGTCATCCCCGTGATGAAGCTCCTCGAGGACAGCTTCTCCTACGCCAACCAGCTCGGTGCCCGTCAGGGTGCCGGCGCCGTGTACCTGCACGCGCACCACCCTGACATCTACCGCTTCCTGGACACCAAGCGCGAGAACGCGGACGAGAAAATCCGCATCAAGACCCTCTCGCTGGGCGTTGTCATCCCGGACATCACCTTCGAGCTGGCCAAGAAGGACGAGGACATGTACCTGTTCTCGCCGTACGACGTCGAACGCGTCTACGGCATGCCGTTCTCCGACGTCTCGGTCACCGAGAAGTACTACGAGATGGTGGACGATTCCAGGATCAAGAAGACCAAGATCAAGGCGCGCGAGTTCTTCCAGACCCTCGCCGAGATCCAGTTCGAATCCGGCTACCCGTACATCATGTTCGAGGACACCGTGAACCGGGCCAACCCGATCGACGGCAAGATCATCATGTCCAACCTGTGCTCCGAGATCCTCCAGGTCTCCCAGCCCACCACGTACCACGATGACCTGTCCTACGACCAGACCGGCAAGGACATCTCCTGCAACCTGGGCTCGCTGAACATTGCGAAGACCATGGACAGCCCGGACTTCGGCCTGACCATCGAGACGGCCATCCGCTCGCTGTCGGCAGTGTCCGACATGTCCAACATCACCTCGGTGCCGTCCATCGCCCGCGGCAACGACCAGAGCCACGCCATTGGCCTCGGCCAGATGAACCTGCACGGCTACCTGGCCCGCGAGCGGGTCCACTACGGTTCCGAAGAGGGCCTGGACTTCACCAACATCTACTTCTACTCGGTGGTGTTTCACGCAGTCCGCGCCTCGAACAAGCTGGCCATCCAGACCGGGCAGGCCTTCGGCGGTTTCGAGAAGTCCAAGTACGCCTCGGGGGAGTTCTTCGACAAGTACACCGAGCAGGAATGGGTGCCGCAGACTGAGAAGGTTGCGGAGCTGTTCAAGAACATCCACATTCCCACGCAGGATGACTGGCGCGAGCTGAAGGCTTCGGTTATGGAGCACGGCATCTACAACCAGAACCTGCAGGCTGTGCCGCCGACGGGCTCGATCTCCTACATCAACAACTCCACCTCCTCGATCCACCCGGTGGCGTCCAAGATCGAGATCCGCAAGGAAGGCAAGCTGGGCCGCGTGTACTACCCGGCGCCGTACCTGACCAACGACAACCTGGAGTACTACCAGGACGCGTATGAAATCGGTTACGAGAAGGTCATCGACACCTACGCCGCTGCCACGCAGCACGTGGACCAGGGCCTGTCCCTGACGCTGTTCTTCAAGGACACCGCCACCACGCGCGACATCAACCGGGCCCAGATCTACGCCTGGAAAAAGGGCATCAAGACCATCTACTACATCCGTCTCCGCCAGCTCGCGCTGGAGGGAACTGAGGTTGAGGGTTGCGTTTCCTGCATGCTGTAGTTGTAGGTTCAACTAAATTGTGACAGTACGACGGCGGGCGCCCGCCCGCCGTCGTACGCTTAACTTCAAAGAACAACCCAACGTTTAGGGGATGACATGACCGAGAAGGTCAAGCTGCTGACGCATGTCGAGGCAATCAACTGGAACCGCATCCAGGACGACAAGGACGTGGATGTCTGGAACCGCCTCGTTAACAACTTCTGGCTGCCCGAGAAGGTGCCGCTGTCCAACGACGTCCAGTCCTGGAATACGCTGACGCCGGCTGAGCAGCAGCTCACCATGCGCGTTTTCACTGGCCTGACGCTGCTGGACACCATCCAGGGCACAGTCGGCGCCGTCTCCCTGATCCCGGATGCGCTCACCCCGCATGAAGAAGCTGTGTACACGAACATCGCCTTCATGGAGTCGGTACACGCCAAGAGCTACTCCTCCATCTTCTCCACGCTGGCCTCCACCAAGGAGATCGACGAGGCATTCCGCTGGTCCACCGAGAACGAGAACCTTCAGAAGAAGGCTCAGATCGTCATGGACTACTACCAGGGCGATGACCCCCTGAAGCGCAAGGTAGCGTCCACGTTGCTGGAAAGCTTCCTGTTCTATTCGGGCTTCTACCTGCCCATGTACTGGTCTTCACGTGCCAAGCTGACGAACACGGCTGACCTGATCCGCCTGATCATCCGCGATGAGGCCGTGCACGGCTACTACATCGGCTACAAGTTCCAGAAGGGCCTTGAAGGTCTCTCCGAGGAGCGCAAGCAGGAAATCAAGGACTACACGTTTGAGCTGCTCTTCGAGCTGTACGAAAACGAAGTCCAGTACACGCACGACCTCTACGACGGTGTGGGCCTGGCCGAGGACGTCAAGAAGTTCCTGCATTACAACGCCAACAAGGCGCTGATGAACCTGGGCTACGAGGCCATGTTCCCGGCTTCCGTCACCGACGTGAACCCGGCAATCCTCTCGGCCCTGTCCCCGAATGCCGACGAGAACCACGACTTCTTCTCGGGGTCTGGTTCCTCCTACGTGATCGGCAAGGCCGTCAACACCGAAGACGAGGACTGGGACTTCTAGCACACAACAAGGTCCCCTCAGCCTTGTAATGCCCCGTACGCCAATGTGAGTTGACGAGTTAGTTGGCGCAACTGACAGGATAGTTGGCGCTGAGTCATGGAATATGGCACGGTGCCAACTATCCTGTCTGGCGCGGCTGACGTTCGGGGTGGGAAGTCGCCTTGTGGACGGCTTGTCAGGGCTGAAGTTAGTTTGCAATCTGCAGAGCGACCGACGAAGCGAATTTGAACTCTGTCTGTTCCGAGGTCCGGAGCTACGTGGTCTTACTCCTGAGCAAACAATGCCCTGCGTTAGATCTACTGCATCAATGTTGGTAATAATGCCCGTTCTGGGCGCAGAACTGCGCCAAGAGTGCGCGAACCTTGGGGGGACTAAGTAATGAGTTATCGGAACAAGACTTACGTTGCGTTTGCCAGTGAAGACATCAGGTCATACAGATTGATGGAAGCTTGGCGAGATAACCAGCACATTGATTTTGATTTCTTCGACGCCCACGACTTGGTCACTGCCTTGGATGCGAGCCTTCCGGCTACTATCCGGCGGCGCCTGCGTGAAAGGCTGAACAACACGAAGCAAGTTGTATTGCTTGGGAGCGATCACGCGAAGAGGAAGGGCGACGGCCGGTCGTTTCTAGCTTATGAAGTTGCAACAGCGATGGAGCTCAATATTCCCATTGTTGTGGCGAATTTGAACGGCAGTCGGAACATTGAGAAGCACTTCATTCCCCAGCCCTTGCTGAGTGCGCAGTACTTTACAGTTTCCGTTTCCTTCCAGCCGGGGATTATCCGCCATGCTCTAGACGGGTATGTTGCCGAATACGCGGCCGGCAACAAGTCAGGTCCGCACTACTATAGGTCGTCTGTCTATGCGGGGCTGGGACTGTGAGCAGCCGGGGCATTGCACGCGATATTCGAACAGGTCGATTCTGGCGAACACTCTCTGTGAACTCCTTGGCCTGCTTTGGTCTATTGGCAGCCATAGTGGGACTTCTTGATATTTTCTTCAAAGATGTTTTTGACAAGCTGGGAGCGGTCGGTCCGGTTGGAATTGTGGCCGTGGCGTTTGCCTGGGGTGTTCTCCGAGCCTGGCCTCGGCCTATTGAACAGAAATTCACGACGCCCAATACAGAAGTCCGAATAGTCGAAGGTGATCTATTTGACCAACCTGAGAACATCGTCGTAGGAATGGCATCCACGTTTGACACGGCAATCCCGGACATCATTCAAACAAACAGTGTTCAGGGACAGCTTCTAACTCGCGTATTCCGAGGCGACGTAGCCAAGCTAGACGCAGAGCTTGCCTCGGCGCTGGTTGGGGTTTTGCCCATAGATGAGATCCAAAAGCCGGGTAAAACGGACGTTTACCCTTGGGGAACTGTCGCTCGCATTCGTGTGGGCCCTTCATGTTACTTCTGCTTCGCCTATACGCAGATGAATGAACATAACGAAGCCCGTACTACCGTTGGGGGCCTATGGTCTGCCCTCGAAAATCTGTGGGATCAAGTACGGATCCACGGGAATGGTGCCGAGGTTTCCATCCCTGTAATCGGAGGCGGGCAGGCGCGAATCTCTCAGCAGTTGCCTGCACAGGATTCGATACGTTTCATTGCGATGTCGTTCGTATTAGCCTCCCGAAAAGAAAAAGTCTGCGACAGATTGAACATTGTTGTTCGACCGCAAGATGCGCCCGATATAGACATGCTTGAGATACAGGCGTTTCTTAAGTCTCTGCGGATGTCCTAGTGACGGTATCCAATCTCGAGGTGCCTGAACGTGATACCTGCGCTTTCTGCGACTACTTGAGTGGCCGTCGGCCGTTCACCGTCCTCTCGACGGGCCCGCTTATTGCAACGCTGGTCACGCGAGAACAGCGGGGGACGCCACACGTTCTGGTGGTAACCAAACGCCACTGCCCGACGATCTTGGACGTCACACCGGAAGAATCTGCCGCACTAATGGTCGGCGTTGTGGACGCAGCCAAGGCGATTGATAAGAACTTCGGGCGCCCCGGAATAGCTGTATGGCAAAACAACGGCATACCAGCGCATCAAGATATTCCTCACGTTCACTTTCACGTGGCGGGAACACGGAACGGAGGCGGCACCGAGTGGGGCGAGGTTCCCGAGCTGTCGGTGACAGAAACCGACCACATCGCAGAGATGCTGAGAGGAGGCGTCTGAAGTGAGTCCGTCGGGGTGGTCCTCAGTGAATCAGATCCGTCGGACTCTTTCAGAGTATTAATGTACCGTCCTTCGTCACAGAGATTTGGCCCCCGATGGCGAAGGCAGCGGTTTGTTGGAAATCGCCGAGGCAGCTGCGCGGTCGCTGATTCGCTCGGCGAGAGTGCTCACGGCCAGTGAAGAGGGGAGCAGTTCGGCAAACTTCAGCGTTCTGAGAGCTCTGTCGTCAACCTGTGGAAGCAAACTCGGCGGCTCGTCTTCCAGCAGTAGCCCGATCTGCCGTTTGGCCTCAGCCAGAGCAGGAGCGTGTGTCGCCACGCAGTCCGATCTGCCAGTTATTGAAGGCCCTCGACTCATCCAGCAACTCGGGCGCCACCTCTAGCAGGCCAGCAACCAGGACGGCGTTGGCTCCCGCTCCGGCCCAGGTCCACCAACGAAGCCTCCCATTCGCGTCGCGGAGTATGACAGTTGAATCAGGCGATACGCGCCATGCATATTCCTCCCGCAGTTCGCCTAACTTGGTCACGGCTCTTTTGGATAGCAGCACGCCGGCCGGAGTGGCTCCGAGCAGCACCCCGCCGGGTTGCATCGCAGAGGGCATGTGATTCTGGCTGCGCCATGCTAGACCATTTGGAGTCCGCCGCACTTGCCGATGGTTCGACGTAGGCGCGGCGGCGTTTCCAATCCACATAGTTCACCTGCCAACCCCGTCCTCCGAGTGTAAGCAGCCGAGGCCCTTCAACTTTGCGCTGTAACACCATTGGATCAACAGAGCCGATTTCCTCCCGGCCGTGAAGAATTACTACCTGCGGGTCCGCTGTGAACACCGCCATCAGGTCTCGGTAGTGGACGCCGCCGTACTTTCGCTCAGCTTCGGGGCCCATGAGCAGCATCCCTTGGGCGACTTCCTTGAAGCAAGGCAGCGGTGAAGAGACTTGGCTCATGGAGCGGGGCTTGGGTCCCTTGCTGCCGGGAGAAGGAGGAATTGCCCGCCGTGTTCGTTTCCACCAGTCATGGCTGCGCCTAAACATCATGGGCATTGAGAGCTATCGGATTTTGGAAAGCCGCTCGCCAAAACCTCTCGGCAGTGTGTTGCCAGAAAGAGAGGCCAAAGAGGGCCGAAATTTTGTGGGGAACCTGGCACATGTTGAGTATTTGGCTCGTCGCAAGGAAGGGTGTCGATCCAGTTCGTTGCTTGCAGTACCTGACCTCGAGTCAGACGCTGACGATCAACCTGTTAGCCTCGTTGAAAGCCAATCCGACGTGGCTGCTTGCCTGCTTCTCTAAGCTTCTGCATCGTGATGACCTGCTAACGGTTCGTGCTTGTGCCATCGAGTATGCGCCGGCAAGTCCCGCGGCACTGCTTGGCGACAGGACGAGGGTCGATACCCTGATTGAGTTCGAGACAGAAGCGGGGCTTCTTGCCGTCGTCATGGAAGTCAAGTACACGGACCGAATGAATAGTCGCAAAATCGCGATACACCGGAACGAGCGATACATCGAGTTGGGCGAGTCAGCTTCGCAATGGACCGATGCAGAGGGTGTGCTCAACTCGACAACTATGAATCAGTTGGTGCGGTGTCACGCTCTGGGTATGGCGTACGCTCGGCAACAGAGCCAAGGATCAAAATACGAATGTTCCTTGGTCGTCGTGCACCACGCCGCAGATCTCGCTGCCACCTCAATTCTCGATGAATACGGAGAGAGATTGGCCAATCCTCGTAGCTTGGCTGGCTTCCAACTCAGTGACTTCGTTTCGGTAATGGCTTCCACGGCCCCAGACGTGGCTGCGCTCAAGATTTGCGACGAGTTGCGCGTGCGCTATGCCAGTGAAAGCGTCAGCGAATCACTTTGGCAGGAATTCCTGCAGGAATGCGGTAATAAGAGGTAAGCGTTGATGCAGACGCCGGGCTGGCTTCTGATCCGCCTAAAGAGAAGCGAACATCGTTCTCATTAGGGTTGTAGGCCCCCCATTCCGGATCGGGTTCTACCAGCCTGGCCGCTACACAGCTGGTCGATCAGAGCTTGCCGATCCAAGTATTTTTCTCGCGATTCTCGCACGACGGCCCGGTGCCGGGGCCCCCTAGTTCTTCCAGCCTTCGATGCGCATCAGCACCCGGCGGACATCACGGACACAGGGCTCGCGGATTTTGGCAATGCGGCGAACGGTGCAGGTCTGAATAGTTGCTGGCGTCCGTTTCGTTCATGGAAGTGATACCGGTCTCGTCGAAGGCACGGCGGGCGATCGCGACTGCTGATCGGTGATGAGGGCCTCTTCGCATGAGACCCGTTGCGGAGTCAGGCCGGGGCTGTCGAAGAGACTTGGTTCGTCCTGCTGCATTGTCTCCGTCGACGTTGCGGATGCCATGCCGATGCTCCCGCAGCAGCCGAAGTGCCGCCTGTATTCTGGCAGCACTGTTTTCCCCTGTTGATGCTGTAAACAAGTCCGCCCCGATTCGACCCGCCGTTTCCGGCCCGATTTCTTATACAGCTCAAGGTCAGAGGGACTTGGATGAATTGTTGGTAGCGCCGGGGATGGCGTCGACCGTTAGCGTGTTGATCACGCTCGTGCGTAGCCGGATGAGTGTGGCGGCGACGTAGCGATGGCATTAGCTTGTTGTACGATCACAGAGCCTGCGATCCCTTCGCAGTCCCGTCCTGGAGGTGCCCGCTGTGGTTCTACCGATTGTCCCGCTCGCGATCGTCATAACGAGCTCTCTCACTGGTAGCGCCGGCCTCTTTTTCGGCGCCCGGGGCGGCGTGCAGATCCGGGATGCTGCAAAGCAGATCGGGCTGCACACGGCGCGCTTCGAGAAGCGTAAGGTCCTTCACCTCGCCCACGCCGACCGCACTGACGCAGCGCTGCAGGCCTTTGGACAGACGCAGGTACGGGCTGAGCGCGATGTCATCTTCCGGATGGAAGACTTCCTCGTGAGGCAGGGTATGCGGGTTCGAACGAAAGAGCGCCCTTTCCTCGACGGAGTCGACGGATCGAACGCTCACGTCCTGGAAAGGCCCACGCTCTACCCTGATGTCGTGGGATGGGTAGGTAGCGTCGGCGGCTCTGTCGCCGCCGGTGCCGCAACACGGGTTGCCCTGCTTGCCGCGGCGAAAGAGTTTGCGCACGCCAGTACCGGGACCCGAATCAAAACGCTCAACGGGGCCGCGGCGGAGCGGGCCATACTGGCTTTCTTCGGCGGCGGAAGCTACGGTTCAGGCGGTGGCGGCATGGAATTGGGCGGGCTCATGCTCAACGTCGCAGGTGCGGGTGTAGGTCTCCTCGGCGCCGGTGTCACGGTGAAGATCCATGGAACCAAAGCACTAAGTCAGGCTGAGGAGCACCGAAAAAATGTCGACGTAGCGATAGCGCAGCTCGATGTGCAGGACGAGCTCCACCGCGGGGTGCAGGAGTGGGCGCGGGAGCAGGACGGGGTCCTCAGTCATCTGGTGTCCCAGGCGACGGAGGCGCTTGACGTTCTCGAGTCCGAGCCGTTCGACTCTACCAGCGAGCTTCACGCCAAGCGGCTCCTTGTCGCCTTTACACTCGTCACGGCGGTGGGACAAATCATCAGCGTGCCAGCCGTTGGCGAGGACGACAGCCTCGATGGGCCTACCGAACAACTCACGTTTAGATACCGCGATACAACCACGGAGGCCACGGATGACTGATCAGAAACGCGTACACGAGGGCAAAGTGCTGCCTCCGGCGGTGGACCGGGTCAGCTCCGCTGATGCGCTCGGCGCGTTCAACGAGATCGTGGGATTTTTGCGCGAGGCGATCCAGATCCACGAGACGGAGAGCACGAAACGCGAGAAGCTCAAGACATATCGGGAGACCGAGGTCGCGAGGATCAAAGCATCCGAGAAGGCCCTTCGGTACTACCTGGACCGGACCTACGAGGAGCGCCACGAGACGCATAAACGACTCTTCGAGAGTCTTGACGTGGCGGTTGCGTCCGGCGACGTGCCAGCCATGCAGGCAGTCCTCGGGGGCATAGTCGAAGTTGCCAGAACATCGCCACTGGCAGACATCGGCAACATCGGCGAACTGCAGCGGGCCATGGCCGACCCGCGCACCACCTTCGAGTTCTAGACGTTGCGTTGGTGTAGGAGTCCCTCTCAAGGAGGAATGCTTCGCAAATCTTGTCCGGATACAGGTGGCGTGGTTTTGATTCTGGTGCTCTAAGCGCTCTGTAAGGTGGAAGCACTATGGATTTGACTGAGTTGGCCAGGACTTTCTGGCTGCTCCGGAATGAGGATAAATGTCGAAGCTGAATGCTGTCCTCTTCAAGGGCTTCCGCGATTACGAGTCCAACAGGGCGAAGATGAACGATGCCATCATGGCTCTTCATGTTTCGAGGCACTTAGCACTGGGCCGCCTCGAGAATCAGCAGTACTCGAATGAACTTGCTTCCACGTTGTTTCCGCTTACCCGGGACATCGGGCGCCTAAACCTCCCGCTCCATAAGATTCAGCAGGTGATTGAAGCGAGTGAGCGGCACTTCGCCTACATGGCCATCCCGCACGTACTAGCGATGCATCACGAAGCTATCAAGAGTCTTCAACGATTGTGGGTTGCACAGGGTCAGAGCCAAGCGAACTGGTTGTCATCGAAAGACCGCGAACTGACGAACGAAACGCTCGGCAAAGAGGACTTTAGTGAGACCCATACTAACCTGAAGCTGTTGACGGGAGCCGATCTCCCGGATGACTTGTTGACGTTTATGGAAGTCGCCCGACGAGTGCGAAACCGCATTGTTCATGCTGGAGCAGTATCAGGTGGAAACTTAAATTCTGAACTAAGAAACGGATTAAAATCCGGTTCCAAACTTTGGTCGGAGTGGGCGGGTAAGCCTTTGGCCCCTGGCGAGAACAAAGAAGAACTCGCCCTTGACGTTCAGGATGTTATTGCCGTGTTGGCAGGGAGTACAAAGTTGGCTCGTCTCGCTTGTGCGGCTGTAGCGAAGCGTTTAGCGAGTTCCGTATGGGCAGATGTGGCTGTCCTAGATTTCAAGGAACAGTCGCCGCGAGTATACGGCCATGACGACACCCGTGTCAGAGGCTTGCTCGGGTTCTCGAGAACTTATTATTACGCCCTCAACCTGTCGAGATTTGAACTTGAAGAAGCCGTTTCCCGGGAGCGTTCCATCCACAACAAGAAGTAAGACGGGCGCTCTGCCAATTAAGCTACCAACCAAGGTTGACGTGGGACTCGGACCCAGACCTCACCGTTCAGTAGATTTCCGAGTCTCGAACTCGCGGCCTCATAGGCAGAAATCCTGCTCCTAAGATACCACTCGACGCCCCAAGGCGCGGGCAGACTTGCCACATGGCGCGGAACTTTTGGTGGCGCCTGCTCAAGGGCCGTTTCAGATTCCGATGGCTTCTTCCCGTGACACGGATAGGGGCCCGGTCACAGCGGCAGAACCGCGAGCAGCCGTACGCTGTATAAATGACGGATCCTGATCTTGGGCGCAGCGGATCTTCGCCAAACACCGGCTGGCCATTTGGCGACAAAGTTCATGACCATGCTGAGCTCGGCTCGCACCTCCGTGACGTCGGAAGCTGGCATGCTAGGCGGGCGCTGAAGTTGTTCACACATGACGATGGTTTCGAATTGCTGGAGGCCGGATACAGCATTGGTGCCGCCGTCGAGCTGCTGGCCAAATCGCTGCTCGCTTCCCTGTCGCCTTTGCTGCTCCTACCGGCAACAAATGTGGGAGCGGACACCATCCAGAAGTACGTCGGCGTTGCCAGCCGGGCCGGGCCGGCTCTGGATATAGGAAAGGTGAAATCGCTGGAAGCAGGTGCCTGCATTACTCGCGTAACAGCGCTGGGTATCGGGCCCCTTTGGACGCCCCAGGACACCAGTTCGGTCCTAGAGGTCAGAAATGCTGCGGCTCACCTGGGGCTTGTGGAACGATCCGCATTGAAGGCAGCCATGAAACCCATGGTGCGATTCAGCGAGCACGTACGTGAGCGGAACGAGATTAATCCTGACATGCGGTGGGGAACCCATGAAGCCGGCCGAATCGCTGCGAAGATCCTCAGCGATGAGCTGACGGAATGGGAATGGAACTACCACGCAAAAGTGAACGCCGCACGCGACCGCTTCCATTCAAGCTGGGGCAACTTGCCTGACATCTATGTGGAGGAACTTCTTAGAGCCAGGCAGGACTGGACTCCGGCCGGGGGAGAATATGCTGAGCAAAGCACATGCCCCGATGTGGTTATAAGGGCTGGGCCTACGGATCCTCAGATGACTGGGGCGTTGAGGTAGAACAGTCGGACGGCGCACGATCACGGAACTTGCCCTTCGCATTGACAGAATTCACCTGCAACATTTGCGGGCTACATCTGAAAGGTCCGGCTGAACTGAAAATCGCTGGTATCCAAACCCGCATGCACGATGTGCATGACAGCGCGCAGGAAGGCCACGGCTGATCTTGGAGTTGCAATAGTGACGGAAGCTTCGCACAGCCGGCTCCGCAGGTTACCCTGCTGTACCCGCGGCGCGGGCGGGGCGCTGACTGTTGGGCCCAAGCGCCGCTCAGGGCCCAACCGCACGCCGATCATGTTCGTTCGGTCGCTGGGGCGCATCGCCAGCGGAGTGCCGCCGGTGGTGGCGTCTGTGCGACCTTCCTGCCATGGAAAAAAGGTCAACAACGGTGGAACACCGGCATCCCTGGGCCTAGAAAAAAGCCGCGGAAATAGTGTGGTCAACTGTAAGGAGCGGGTCAAGTAGATCGGAATCTCACATACGCCAAGCGTGCGGGGCATTCGTGTACATAAACATGCCTAGAACAGCGGCCAAGGCACCGCGGGCATCTCACCCCTTGGAGCCGGGAACCGACCCGCCAAGCGCAACCGTGTGCAGCGTGCAGTGAGCGAAGCGATTTCCTCGGCGCTGAGCAAGTCCGCCAGGTTTCGGCCCAGCCCCCCGTCCAGTCCTTCGGTGACACGGTCGATGCCCTCAAGTTCCTCGACGGTCAGAGCGTCGCCCAGCCACCCCCACAGCACTGTCCGCAGCTTGTGGTCACGGTGGAAAGTGAGCCCATGGTCCACGCCGTGCCGGTGTCCGTCCTTCATGGCCAGCACGTGATTGCCTTTGCGGTCGGCGTTGTTCACGACGGCGTCGAACACCGCCATGCGTCTGAGCGCCGGAGAGTCCTCGTGGACGAGGGCGACCATCCGTCCGTACTCATCCTGACCCTCAAGGACTTGTTTCCACCCGGTCTCCGGTACGTCGTCCGCCGCAATGAGTTCCACTGCGTTCTGGTCCGGGTCTGACTCCTGCCACAGCTGCACCATTCCTCTGCCTAATGGACCGTCCCGCAGCCATGTGCGTGGCACAACATTCCAGCCGAGGACCTCAGAAACCAGGTAGGCGGCGACCTCCCGGTGGGCAAGGAAGCCATCGGGAAAATCCCACAGCGGTTTCTCCCCGGCTATCGGCTTATAAACGACCGTGGTGTCGCCGATGCTGCCCAGGAAGGTGGCGTTCGACGCCGCCGTGATGCGCCCAATGAGGAGCAGTTCGTCAGTCAGCAGGTCGGACGCCGGCATCAGACCTCGGGCAAGGTGCAGACGTGCCCGTCGGGGTCCACGGGATAACCGCAGAGCGGGCATGCCGGGCGCCCGGCGCCCACCACCTCCCGGGTCCGCTTGGCGAATGCCCGGGCGGTGCCAACCGGCATCCGCACCAGCAACATTTCGGGCACATCAGCGCCGTTCTCCGCAAGTGATTCGACGGGGTCATCAGCATCGACTTCGGTGATTGGGTATGCCTCTATAACCACCTGCGCGGTCGTCGGGTCCCAGCCTAAGGTCATGGCTCCGGTTCGAAATTGCTCGGTGACCGCCTCGAGTTGGTCATTGTCGACGAGCTCGATGGGAGTTCCTT
Organism: Pseudarthrobacter sp. CCNWLW217; assembly: GCF_037203985.1. Taxonomy (NCBI): domain Bacteria; kingdom Bacillati; phylum Actinomycetota; class Actinomycetes; order Micrococcales; family Micrococcaceae; genus Pseudarthrobacter; species Pseudarthrobacter sp. CCNWLW217. Next base: position 42,337 of record NZ_JBBCBT010000014.1, on the reverse strand, counting down.
TGGGAACGCTGAAGGGGTTGGATTCGAGGGTGATGAGCTGATCGAGGATTTCGTCAATCTTCTCGGCGAGCTGAGCCGACTGCTGCTTCTCCAGTGCGATGCTCACGATTTGCTTACCTGAGCGAACCTGCAGGTAGAACGTGCGCGCCCCCGGAACGCCGATGGTGCCGATGACAACCCGGTCAGGCCAGGCAAACTCGTGAACAAGTGTGGGCATGACAGTATTTTAGGCACATGAGGTTTACTGCGACTTCTGCCCTGCGCCGCCGCCCACCTGCGCATCGCCAGAGTTGATGCCCTTCGACAGCCAGGACAGATCGCCGGCGTCGGTGTTCGTCGCATAGACGGTCGGCCGAACAGCACCATAGTGGACGATCGATACGGAGGCAGGGCCCACGTTAATTCGCTGGAACAGGTCGAGGTGCATGCCGAGCGCGTCCGCGACAATTGATTTGATGACGTCACCGTGACTCACCGCCACCCATACGGCTCCTGGCCCGTACTCTGCTTCGAAGGCCGCATCGTGGCGTCGAATTGCTGCTACCGCCCGTGCCTGCATTGCGGCCATGGATTCACCGCCGGGAAAGATGACGGAGGACGGCTGCGATTGCACAGCTGACCACAGATCTTCGGTTGCGAGATCACTGAGCGTGCGGCCCTGCCACTGGCCGTAATCACACTCGGTCAGATCGGGTTCCAACGGCGCGTACGGAGTGCCAGCTTGGCGATCAAGGATGAGCTGGGCGGTCTGCTGACAACGCTCGAGGGGGCTCGATACCACCCCAACTACGGGCACGGCCGCGAGCCGGTCTCCGGTCAAGGCTGCCTGTTCGTGCCCGAGCTGGTCCAAACTGACGCCGGCCGCCCGACCCGCCAGCAGGCCAGCGGCATTGGCCGTGGTGCGGCCATGCCGCACGAGGATAACTGTTGCCATCCACCCAGCCTAGCCAGCATCCTTCGCCGAACCTTGGCGACAGCACGTTTGATGCCTAGTCAGGGGTTACCGGTGCAGGCGCTCCCGCCAGTCCGCCGGTACCTTGTCTGCCGGCGCAGGTGCTGGCTGGTCCGCTGGTTTGGACTGAGGATCCGGAAGCCGCGGGCCGCGGAAGAACTTCTTCGTGGTGTGCTCGTAGAACCAGTCCTCCTCAGGTTCGAAGGACCTCACGACGGGGTGACCAGCGGTGCGCGCGTGGGCACTGGCATGCTGTGAGGGTGATGAATCACAGCATCCGATGTGGCCGCATTGAGCGCAGCGGCGAAGATGCAGCCACCACCCCGGGCCGTCACCGCTAAGGCACTCCTGGCACCCTGTTCCGCTGGGTGTGGCGGCGAGGTTGATTCTCGGAATTGGGCGATCCTCCATGGGGTCCTCTATTTTCATCGCTTGGGTTCTGCATCCAGCTTGCCCATCGTCGGGAGCTATTCTGGCAGAATCCCAGCGCCCTCGGAATGGCGGAATCGGGGGAACAAAGGCCCTTGTCCCCAATGTCATGGCGCGAGTATCGTGAGCGCCACCGAACCATTGAACCGGAAAGACGGCGGCCATGGATCCCTCGGTTCCGATCATGCTGATTGCCACCACAGACCCGACCTCTCGGCGCATTCTTGGAGATGAGTTACGTCGACGGTACGGCGCCGACTACGAGGTGGTGACGTGCGCCGACTACGCCCACGGGAGGGCGGTGCTGGAGGGGCTCCGGCGCTGGAATCGCCAGGTCGCCCTTATACTCGGGTGCTACGGACCGGCTGACCGCGGTGGACTGGAATTCCTGCGCCGTGCCTATGGCTATCACCCGGCCGCCAAGCGTGGCGTTGTGGTGATATGGGGTGACTTCGCCAGCGCTCCCACTGTATTCCGGGCGATCGCGCAGGGATACGCCGAATTGGTGATCATACGTCCCGAACGATTGCGCGACGAAGAATTCCATGGGGCGATTACCGACGCCCTCGACGACTGGCACCTGGCCCAGGGGGTCGGGTTTGAGGCGGTCCGGCTGATCGGGGAGGTAGGCGACGAACGAACTCATACGTTGCGCGACTCCTTGAGTCGAAACCACATCCCGGTGGTTTTCCACCCTGCCGGGTCAGAGACGGCGAAACGGACGCTGGAGAGCGTGGACCTGCGCGACCCCATGCTGCCGGTCATGGTGCTGGAGTTCACCGTCCCACCAATTGTCCTCGAGAACCCCAGCGACCTGGAGATCGCCGAAGCGATGGGGGTGACACGGCCGCCACCAGCGAACAAGATCTTCGATGTGGTGGTCGTGGGAGCTGGCCCTTCCGGTCTCGCGACCGCCGTGTATGCCTCGTCCGAGGGCCTCTCCACCATGGTGGTGGAGGGCGAGGCTGTGGGAGGCCAGGCCGGCACGAGTTCGTTGATCCGCAACTACCCTGGTTTCTCCCGCGGTGTGAGCGGCGCCCACCTGGCCTACCGCTCATTTCACCAGGCCTGGACTTTGGGCACGGATTTTCTGTTCCTGCGGAAGGTGGAGGGGATTGGCGTAGACGGAGCATGCTACGCCGTGTCGATTTCCGATGGCAGTGTCGTACGGTGCCGCTCAGTGGTGGTAGCTACCGGCGTGGACTACCGTCGCCTCGGCCTGCCTCAGCTGGAGGATCTGGTCGGCAGAGGCGTCTTCTACGGGGCCACAGTCTCCGAGGCGCCGTCGATGGCCGGAAAGCACGTCTGCGTCGTAGGTGGGGGCAACTCGGCCGGCCAGGCGGTTCTGCACCTTGCGAAGTACGCTAAGCACGTGACGCTCCTGGTGCGAGGACCCACTCTTTCGGTCAGTATGTCGGACTACCTCATCTCCCAACTTGAGGCCACCCGGAACGTTGCGATCCGCTATGGCAGTGTGATCGTGGGGGCCCGCGATCGGGATGGATTCCTTGCCGCCGTCGAGGTTGCCGCACCCGGAGCTCCCGACGCAACCCCGAGCGAGGAGATCGAGGCGGGTGGCTTGTTCGTGCTTATCGGTTCGGTGCCGCGGACCTCGTGGCTGCCCGACACCGTAGAGCGTGACCCGGCCGGTTTTCTGCGCACGGGCGTCAGCCGGGAAAACAGGGACGCCGGTTCCGTCAGGCCGGACAGGCAGCCATTGGCGTTGGAAACCAGCATGCCCGGCATTTTCGCAATCGGTGACGTCCGGGCCGGTTCGATCAAAAGAGTGGCGACCGCCGTCGGGGACGGCGCCACAGTGGTCTCGATGCTTCACACCTACTTGGCGGAGAACCCCCTGCCTGTCCCGCCCCCCGCCCCTGGTGAGGCGGCCTCGCGAGAGGAACTGCCCGGTGATGTCCGCTTCAAGTGAGGTCACACCGCTGATTCCGCCGATGCGGTGGCTGCTCTACGTCGCTGCGTTCCTCGTGTTTCTTGCCGGGCTCGTGCTGTTCGTGTTTACTCTGCAGACTGATGAATTCTTCGCGTGGACAGTTAATCCGCCCATGACCGCGGTCTTCCTCGGTGCGGCATACTGGTCGGCCGCCGGCCTTGAGGTAACCGGCGCCCGCTCAGCAAGTTGGGAGTCAGCGAGGCTGGCAGTCTGGCCCGTGTTCGTCTTCACCACATTGACCCTCGGAGTCACGCTGCTTCATCTTGATCGATTCCACTTGTCACCAGACGCTGCTCCCACTGCCCAGATAGCCACGTGGGCGTGGCTGGCAATCTACGCCATGGTGCCCGTGGCAATGGTCGTCATCAGCTGGAGACAGGTCCGGTCCCGCCGTCCTATCCCGAAGTCCATAACGGCGGGACGGCCAGTGCTACCGCCTGCACTCCGGGTGCTCCTGGTGGGAATTGCCGGCGTACTGCTGTTGTACGGCGTGGCGCTCCTGGCAGTACCCATTCCTGCCGCGACGTGGTGGCCGTGGCCACTGTCCGAGCTCACCGCGAGGGCGATCGGGGCGTGGCTGATCGGTCTTGGGTGGGCCGCCGCCCAGGGCCAAAAGAGCGGCGACCTCCACACCGTCCGGCCCGTGGCCCTGACCTCCGTTGCCTTCGTCATTCTGCAGGCGATTGCCCTGCTGCGGTACGGCGGGGCCCTGACATGGGCGAGCGCGCAGGCTACCGGCTTCCTGACCGTTCTGCTTGCAATTGGAGTGGCCGGCGGATGGGCACTCGCACTGTCCCGTTCGCCGGTAGCCCGGGCCGGCATTACGTGAGCTTATCGAGTACCTACATGAAGAGGAGAGGGGGCGGCGGCTGTGACTGCTATCCAAACTACCCCGGGGAACCAGGCCCGCCTTAGGGCGGGAGCCGCTCTCATGACGCTTGCGGGGCTGGCTTTCGTTGCGTATGCCGCAGTCTTCCTGGGGCTCAACTTTACGGGCGCCTTCCTTGAGCTGGGTATCGGCCCCGATCAAGTGGACAAGGGGATGGCGGAAGTCGAGGCGATCAGCCCGCAGCTGCATCACTACATCAGCCATCTGCACATAGCGCTCAGCGGCTTCATCGCTGCAACCGGTCTCGCCATTGCGGGCCTGTCCTGGTTCGGGGTGCGCCGAGGGGAACGGTGGGCCTTCGCCACAGCAGTTGTGGTCCCGGCCGTCGGCCTCGCCGTGGCCCTCCCCGCACATTACCCGTGGGGTCTGGCCACGCTTGGGCACCTCGGCCCGGTCTACCTCGCAGTCCTGATTTTCCTGGCAGGGGTCGGCGTGGCCTACAGCGGAACGCGAAGCCCTGCGGTGAAACACGACTGAGGTGTCCTCGTTCGAACGAGTCTGAGTCACGGTGATTCCGCCTGGTTGCCTGGATCCCCTGGCTAAAGGCCCTGCGACAGCTCGGCTTCGAGTTCGCTGATGCTCGGCAGTGTTGAGGTGAATTCCTCCGGCAGGGACTTCACTATCTCGGATTCCCATTCGGCAATGCCTATCGGCTTGGAGAAGCCCCGCAACGAGTATTCGGCCACCACGTTGTTTTCTTGGTTTTGCACAGCAGTAGACCGATGGTCGGCTGGTCATCCGCATGGGCGAGAAGATCGTCCACGGCGGACATGTACATGTTGATCTGGCCCAGGTACTCGGGTTTGAAGGCAGTGGCCTTCAGCTCGACCACAACGAAGCAGCGGAGCTTGAGGTTGTAGAACAGCAGGTCGACGAAAGATTCGTCCGCCCCGATAGTCAGCCGGACTTGCCTGCCAACGAAAGCGAATCCCTGGCCGAGTTCCAACAGGAACCTTTCGACGTGCACCACCAGTTGCCCCTCGAGCTCACGCTCATTCCGTTTGCCCGTCATGGCCACGAAGTCGAAGACGTAGGAGTCTTGAAAGACTGCTGGGCAAGGTCCGAGCCCGACGACGGCAAGGTCGCTTGGAAGTTGGTGATCGCCTTCCCGGAACGTTCGTGGAGTTTCGTCTCGATGTGGTGGGCGAGTACGTTACGGGACCAGCCATTTTCGACGGCGGCGGCTGCGTACCAGAGCCGGGCGTCCGAGTCCCCAAGTTTGTCGAGGAGGATGACGTTGTGGCCCCTTCCCAATGTTGCAACAGGCTGTTGCAACATAGGGAAGCGTCCCTGACATCTAGGACCACGGCCAATTGAGAATCATTCCCATAAATGTGTGGACTTATCTCAGAAGACCACTGGAGGTTCTGAATAGTGAATACTCGATTCGACGGACTAGCGGCCGCCGCTGCCCTTGCATGCATCATCTCTCGGCAGGCTGTGCGATATCCTCATCCCGAACTGACCCGTCAGCTCCCAAATTGTCGACCTCCGAGGCTCGCGTGTCCTTGGAGAACACCATGGACCGGGCCAGCCTGTCGTGGCCGGTGGCCAATCAACCCGTGAGCCGCGAGAGCGCCGATTTGCTTCTTCAAGGCTTTGAAGAAGTGGCCGCGCGCACTGACGGGGATTTACGCACGACCCTCGACGCGTGGACAGACGGCTTCGACTTCTACGCCCCATATGTCGTGGCCAACGACCCGGAAGGGGCAGCGGCGGCCGCCAATGACGGCCAGGAGGAATCCCTCCTGTTGGCGAACACAAATTTGGCTACGTTCTGCCATTGGTAGCCGCGACAAAAGGGGGAAACATGCACAAGAAAGTTTTGGGACTGCTCACCTGGGCGATGGCCAGCCTCGTCCTGACCTCGGCGCAGGCCGCCTACGCCGCACCGAAGGACGGACAGGGCAATACGGCCGAACGTAAAGCTACGCCAGAAGAAGTCGCCGAGCTGCAGAAGCTGCAAAAGATCGCGGGCCAGCCAGCCATCTATAAGCAGTTAGCCGGTGAGACCACCGGCGAGATGATTACCACCCAAGCCTTTGACCCGTACGTCTGCACGCTTAATCCCTCAGTCGTGCACCCTAGGCAATCGTCCGGCTACGGCTCGGTCGGAGCCAAGCCCTATACCAAATGCCTGGTCGGAACGCCCAGTCAGATCAGCCACAGCAGCGTGCTGTACATCGTGGAATGGGGTGGTCTTTCCTGGGTCCCCATGGCGAGCAGAGGTCAAACGGGCTATAACACTCGTAGCCTGACGCTGACTTCTCTCGAGTGGTTCTGTAAGAACTGGAACACGTCGACGTTCGTGCAAACAACGAACGGAACCAGCGTGCAGGCGGGACGGACGTATTACTCATCAGTTTCGACGGTGAAGACCCCATTGAGCTGCGGCAAATAGCCTCCCACAAGCACACGATTGACGGTGCCGCGCCGAAGGGCGCGGTGCCCTCACCGTTTCAGCGGTGTTTCGGTATTGACGAGGACAAGTCGGTGAAGGGCGTGACATGAAGAGTTTCGAGCTCCGGGAGCGCTTCCACTTCAGACAGGACAGCGGAGGGCACTCCGAGAACGCTGGAGTCAAGGTCGATACTCGTGCCAAGGCACCAGCTTCCGTCTGCCGGCCACAGGTAGTTGGGCGTGAGACCGTTTCCCTGAGCCCATCCGAATGCCGGCGTCAGCATCCACCTGGCGTCGGCCAGCTCGCGGCTTTCAAGGCTGTAGAGCACGTACTGCTCGCCCTGGATGGAGACGGTGTCCCCTTGGCGGATGGCCCTTGCTGATTCACTGTCCTCTACGACTGGCTCCCACCCTGTCCAGAACGCTGCCAGGACGGGTCCGTCAGTCGTCTTGCTGAGGACGCGGGCCAAGGCTCGGAATCCTGCGCCATCGAGGCGGCCTTCCTCAGGCGGGTACACGGTGCCAAGCCCCGGCACTGATGCCGGCTCCCCATATGCTCCGGAGAGCTCGGCCCATCTGATTCCAGGTGAGAGCCTGCGCCCCAGTGCAGTCGCGACAGCCTCCCAGCTTGCCTCGGGGGAGAAATTGTAGCCAGGAGCAGCTGTCCCGGCGGGGTGAGCTTTGTGGAGAATGCGCAGATATGACTCAAAGACGGCGGGTACGATGCCCTCGACTTTGGCCGAGCGGTCAATCCGGTTCAGCCAGTCAGCTGGACGCTGCGCTTTTTCGAGTTTCATCGAGCACCTGTTCGCATGGTCGTCTCTCGTTGTTGAGTCCAACGTACCGGGGGAAAGACCTCGAAGGCGATCAGGGCATTGGTGCGGGAGGGAGGTTCTTGGCAGCGGGCCCATGAATGACGGCCCCGTCGGTAGTGAAACGGGAGCCGTGGCAGGGGCAGTCCCAGGTGGCCTCGGCGGCGTTGAAGCCGACGGTGCAGCCCAGGTGGGTGCACGTGGCGGAGACTGCGTGGATCTCCCCGTCGGCGTCCCTGTACACGGCGGTGCTCTGACCGTTGACTTTGATGACAGCCCCGTCGCCCGGCAGCAGGTCCGCCTGGCTGGACCTGCCACCCAGTTTGCCAGCCAGTACGGCCGCCACGGTCCTGACATTCTCCTTCACGAACCGTCTGGCGCTGGAAACCGGCGTGATCCGGTTGCTGTTGAACACCGGGGCCCATGGGTTCTTCCGGCCGCTGAGGGTGTCAGCGAGAATGAGCGCGGCAGCGGTCCCGTTGGACAGGCCCCATTTGCGCAGCCCGGTGATCACATACACGTGTTTGGCAGTGGGGGACATCAGTCCCACATACGGCAGCCCGTCGAGCGGCATGCCGTCCTGTGTTGACCAGCGGTAGGCGATCTTGTCCACGCCAAGGCGGTCGTGGGCGAATGCTGAGAGCCTGCGGTAGCGTGCGGCTGTGTCGCCGGGCTCGGACACGCTGTGGCCCTCGCCGCCCGTCAGCACGTAGCTAGCCCCGTTGACGCTGGCGGTCAGAATGGAGCGCATCGGTTCGTCGACGCTAATGAAGGTGGCGTCCAGCGGTGGCGTGTCCAAGCGCCCGGCCACGATGTAGGAGCGGTGCGGATGGGACCGCAGGTAGAACAGGCCCTGGCCGCCCCACGGCACATTCGTGGCGACGATGATGTCGCGGGCCCGGATGCTGCCGTTGTCGGTATCGACTCGGGCAGGTGAGCCGTCATGGACGTCCTGCGCGCGGGTTTCCTCGAAGACGAAGCTGCCCTCGCCATTTACCGCGCGGGCCAGACCCTGGAGGTACTTCACGGCATGGACTTGTGCCTGGCCGTCGAACCGGACGGCGCCCTTGACGGGGAACGGCAGGGGCACCTCGACGGTGAAGGTGGCTGGGAGGTCGAGCAGGGCGGCAAGGTTGGCTTCGGCGCGCACGAGGTCGAGCGCGTCGTCAGTTTCGGCGTAGGTGTAATTGGCGACCCTGCGGAAGTCGCAGTCGATCGCTTCGGAGGCCACAACCTGGGCGACGTGTTCAATCGCTGCCTGGTTGGCCTGCCCATAGATTCGGGCAGTGCCAGTGCCATGGCTGCGTGCAAGTTCCGTATAGGCGAGGCGGTGGAGGGAAGTGACCTTGCCGGTGGTATTGCCGGTGACGCCCGTTCCAATGCGGGCGGTATCGATGACCGCTACGCTCCGGCCAGCCCGTTTGAGCGCCAGCGCTGCGGTGAGCCCTGCGATGCCCGCCCCGACTACTGCGACGTCGACGTCGAGATCTCCGCTCAGGACGGGAAAATCGGTGGTTCCGGCGGTCGCGACCCAGAGAGAGGCAGGTTCACCTTCGGGCCGATCACTGTCCGCTGCATCCTTCACTGCCTCACCTCAGGATCCTGCTCTACTACCCGGCTGTGGTTTGCGCTGCGTCAGCCGCCGCCGCAGAGGGACAGCCGGCGGCCGGCCCGGGATTTTACCCGGGGGACGGCCGCCGTCGTCGGTTTTCCACGAACCGTGGAGGAGTTACATAACGCTTTCCTTCTTCTCCATGGCATCCCGGCCCAGCCAGAGGCCCAGGCCCACCATGCCAACACCCAGGACCAGATGCAGCCAGTTGTCCGCTGTGTTGAATGGCACGAAGTTTGCGGCCGCGTTCATGTCAATGACAAGGCCGTAGATCCACAGCAGCAGGTACACAACGCCGCCGCCAAGCAAGAACCAGCGGGCCATCCGGTTTGTCCTGGCCATGGCAATGCCGGCCACGCCAAACAGCAGATGCACGATGTTGTGCAGGATGGACACTTGGAAGACGCCAAGCAGCATGGCCCCGGACTCATGTCCAGCAAAGGTCATGGCGCTGTAATTGGTGGTGACTCCCGGGATGAACCCGAGGACGCCTACCAGCAGGAAAACGGCACCAACAATCATGGCGGTGTTGTGAAGCGTCAACCCCATCATGTGGTGGTGGGCGGGGTGTGAAGCGGTAGTCATTTTGGTCTCCCATTCACGCAAACTGCCGGCTCTTCAGGTGGAGAACCGGACCGCGGCAAGGAGTCGCAGGAATCCTGCCGACGCCCACATCGTACTCCTGAAAACCGCGCCTGGGCAGGGGAAACAGTGCCGTGGGGGCCGACGGGAACATACTGCCTGCCGCTCCATCTTTTCCAGAAGTGACATGCTTGAGAGGTGACAACGCTTTCGACGCAACCGCCCCGGACCGCGCTCACCTGGAAGCTATTGCCAGCGGTCCTGCTCTCGGCATCCGGAGTGCTGCTTTTTGGCGTCGAGAATGACCTTTTTGGTTACGGGCTGCTGGCCACGAGCCTGGTGACCGCGGCACTGATCGACCGCGAGTTCGTGCGGCACCTGGTGCTGGTTGCCGGGGGAATGGTTATCATCAGCCTGGTTCCCTTGAACGCTGACCTGAGCATCACACACATGACCCTCATGGGTGGTGCCCTTGCGCTGGCCGTGCTCCTACCGTGGCTCGTGTCGCGATTCGCCTACCGCGAGAACATCATCACCTTTCCCGTGAACACGGGCCGCCGCTGGCCGTTGAGCGCGAAACTATACCTGATTGCTGTTGTGGCCCTTGGGTACTTTATTCTTCCGGTGTACCTGATCAGCACAGGGGTCTACCAAAACTGGCCGGACGCGTCCGACCCCACCATCTTCTGGCGGCTCTTCCTCGGTGTGAACGCTGTTGGCATTTGGGACGAGCTGTTCTTCATCTGCACCACGTTCACCCTGTTGCGGCGGCACTTCCCGGACTGGCTCGCCAACATCCTTCAGGCCGTGGTTTTTTCGTCTTTCCTTTGGGAGATCGGCTACATGGCCTGGGGTCCGCTGCTGACGTTCCCGTTCGCGCTGTTGCAGGGATACACGTTCAAGCTGACGAAATCGTTCACCTATGTGGTGTCGGTGCATTTGCTCTTCGACTTCGTTCTCTTCCTCGCGCTGGTGCATGCCCACAACCGCGACTGGCTGCCGATCTTCCTCTACTGAGCCGGTTCCGCAGACATCGCCCGTATTAAGGGGGCTGGATGCCTACATCACGAGCCGCAGCGGCCGTTCGCCCAGCTGTACCGTGATTTCCTGGCCCCAGGATGCCGTGAGGCGGTCCTCTTCCATGCCATCGCCGAACACGACGAGCTGGTCGGATGCAACGGTTATGTGCAGTATTTCGCCCGACTCCAAAACACCCTCGGTCAACGAGATTCCGGTGATGGGGGAGGGCCACGCTTCGCGGACGAACCAGGCCAGGCGGGTATCTGTTGGTGCGGGCAGGGGGCGTCCTCCGCGTTCGAGGGCGATTGATGCGCACCATCCTGTGGCTCCCGTGCCGGTAGAGACGATCAGGCCGGACGAGGAATGGCGCTCGGACCGTCCATCCGGCGCGGTCAGCCGGTACCGTGCCGACTGGTGTGAGGCATGCCCAATGAAGATCTCATTGAGTCCCGAGAGTTCCTGGCCGTCGTCGAGCCGCGCGGTCACGGTAGTGAGCTCATGGCAGCCCAGCCGCCCCGCAGGCCAGGCCGCTGCAGCTTCCTTGAGCAGCCTTGCCGCATCCCTGGGCGTGTGACGGACCAGGATGCCCGGGTTCACTCCGGGCTCCGGGTCTATCCCGATCACGGGCTGGCCGTTGAGGTATTTTGCCGCGTTGGCCACGAGCCCGTCCTGCCCCACCACGGCGATGACATCCTCAGGTGTGAGCAGGAAACGGCTAAGGTCCGCGCGTTCCACTTCGGCATGACGCCACTCGGCGGGAACAGCGGTCCGGAGCGACGCCAGGGCTGCGGTGAGCCGGTCATGGCGCTCCTGCACGTCCTGGATACTGCGGCCCCTGGTGCGGAGGAAGAATTCGGCCTGGCCCCGCGTGGCGTGCCGGTCCAGCAACTCCTGCAGCTCAGTCCGCCGGTGGACGATGACGAGGCGGGGGTTTGCCATGGCGTGGCCCTACTTGGTGAGTGCGGTTGGCGTCGTGGGGGTGGCGGGCTCCCTGAACAGGCCTGCGAGTGCTCCGCTGAGCAGGTCCGGCGTGATGGTCAGGTTGCCGATATTCGGCAAAGACCCGGCTGCATCGCGGAGCGCCAAGGCCAGCAACGTCGCCTGCTCCATGCCCCGGTAGACCTCCATGGTGGCGGCTTCCCTGGCTGCGGCGGCCTCACCGACCAGGCGGATCTGATTTGCTTCGGCAGCGGCACCGATGTCCTTCCGTTCGGCGGATCCCCGGGCCTCAATCAATCCGGCGGCGGCCTTTTCCTCGGCCTGGCGCCGTGCGTTGGCGCCTTCCTGGGCAACCAGGTGTTCGCGCCGGGTGGCCAGTTCGATCTGGCTCGCCATTTCGTTCTCGGAGATGGTCCGTTCACGCTCGACGGCGACGGCCCTGCGTTCGTACACGGCCCGGTCGGCTTCAGACTGCAGTTTTTCGCGGACGGGCGTCTGCAGTGCCCGTTCGACGTCGGATTCCGGCCGGACCGCCAGGACCTGGACCCCGAGGATCTCAATACCGGTGGACAGCAGCCGCGCGTCGGTCCTCAGCGCTTCGGTGAGGACAGCGCGGAGTTGGCTGACACCGCGCTCGAGGGCTTCGGCGAGCGTGGTGGTGGCGATCTGGTCGATTGCGTGGCTCTGGCACAACTGGCCGATGATTGTGGCCACCTGCTCGCGACCGGTGGCCGGGGCTGCACCGGCATGCTGGAGACCGAAGTCGAGCCGGTTGGATACTGAGACGGGATCGATAAAACGGTAGGTCACATTGGCCTGGACGCTCACGTCCTGGTGGTCCCGGGTGATGGCATGGAACAGGGTGGGCAGCTCCTGGTCGTCCACGGGGACCTCGCTGAGCACCGAATTCGCTGGCCGGAACCAGAATGCCTGGCCCACCCCTTGATGCTTGACTTGGCCTTTCTGCAGGTGGACGACGTAGCCGGTGGGGCTGCCAAGGAAGTGGCTGATCCAGGGGTAACGCTTGATGCTGGCCATGGGGTTCTCCTTATGATTTATTGTCGTCACTTCGACGATAACTAACCTTACGACTCGCTGGAACTTATTGTCAAGATGACGATAATTACCTAGGATGGGCTTCATGACCGAAACCCCTGCTGCGCCGGCGCGCTTTCCGGTGACTGTCGACGTCGTCGCCCTCACCGTGCGCGACGGTCAGCTGAACGTCCTCCTGATCACCCGCCTCATTGATCCCTTCCGCGGCAAACTCGCCCTCCCGGGCGGTTTCGTGCTGGCCGGCGAGGAACTGCTGGACGCGGCCGGCCGGGAACTTGCGGAGGAGACCGGCGTCGGTCAGCTCCCGGGCCATTTGGAGCAACTGGGCAGTTACGGCCCCAAGGGGCGCGATCCGCGGGGGGATGTACTCACTGTGGCCCACCTGCTGCTCGCGCCCGACTTTCCTGTTCTCGCGGCAGGGAGCGATGCTGAACACGCGGCCTGGTACCCCGTGGGCCAGCTCCTGGATGGCGGATTGCAGCTCGCCTTCGATCACGAGCGGATCCTCGCTGACGCCTTGGAGCGGGCCAAGTCAAAGCTCGAATACTCGCCCTTGGGGGCGGCTTTTTGCGGCGAAGAGTTCACCATTGCCCAGCTCCGGGCAGTGTATGAGGCCGTCTGGGGCACCCGGCTCGACCCCCGGAATTTCCACCGCAAGGCCACAGGCACCCCCGATTTCCTGGAAGATACCGGGCGGACGACGGCGGGGGACGCCGGCCGGCCAGCGGCCCTGTTCCGCCTGGCTCCGGCAGCCCGGCCGGCAGTAGGGCAGCCGGTGCGGGCTGTACTCAACCCCCCGATCATGCGGCCGCGGGACTGAAGCCCTGCCGGGTAGGGTTTGATGCATGACGCCTGTCGCCAATTGGGGCCCACACAAAGTTGTGGCAGCGGTTGAGTCCGCACTTGGACTCCGGGGCTCCATGATCTGCGATGACCAGGGCGATCTGACACATCATAGGGGGAAACAATGACAGTACTTTTGATTGGCGGGGGCGCACTGGCCCTTCTGCTCATCGCAGGATTTATCTTCTACACCTCGAGCATCCGGTTTGCCAAGCCGAATGAGGCCATGCTCATCACCGGCAAGAGTGATCCGAATACGACGGACGAGACCTCGGATGACCAGTCCCGTGTCATCATCAACAATCGGGCGTTCGTCAACCCCATCACTGAACGCGTCAGCCACATCTCGCTGTCCTCGCGCCAGGTTGAAGTCACCATCGAAGCCATCTCCAACAATGGCATACAGCTCAAGCTGACCGGCGTTGCACAGGTAAAGGTCGGGGGCGACAAGATTTCTGTCCGCAAGGCAGCCCAGCGGTTCCTTGACCAGCAGGACGCGATTGACCACTACACCCAGGAAACCCTCTCCGGCTCGCTTCGTTCTATCGTGGGTACCTTGAGCGTCGACGCGATCATCAAAGACCGTGCCCAGTTTGCTGCATCCGTTAAGGAAGAAGCCGAGCACTCCATGACCAACCAGGGTCTGGTCATCGATACGTTCCAGATCAAATCGGTTGACGATGCGGGCGGATACCTTAAGAACCTTGGCCGGCCGGAGGCCGCCCTGGTGGCACGCAACGCCAGTATTGCCGAAGCGAACTCCCAGCGCGAGGCGGCGGAAGCGAAGGCCCTGGCAGACCAGAAGACGGCTGAAGCTGAGCAGAAGCTGGCTCTCCGGCGCGCCGAATTGAAGCAGGAAACGGATGCCCGCCAGGCGGAGGCTGACGCCGCCGGCCCCCTTGCCCAGGCCGACCAGCAGCAGGCGATTATCCTGAAGAACCAACAGGTTGTGGCGCGCCAGGCCGAACTTCGCGAGAAGGAACTCGACATCGAGGTCCGCAAGCCTGCCGACGCCGCCAAGTACAAGGTTGAAACTGAAGCAGCGGCTGACCTTGCCCGACGTACCCGCATCTCGGAAGCCACGAAGGTTGAAGCTGCCGCTGAACTCGAAACCCGCAAGCTCAAGGCTGCCGGCAACGAGGTCGAAGCAAAGGCCCTGGCAGCAGCCAACACTGCCAAAGGCAATGCCGAAACCGAGATCAACAAGATCCGTGGCCTTGCCGAGGCTGAAGTAACGAAGTCCAAGGGTATAGCCGAGGCCGATGTCATTGGCCTGCGTGGTACGGCTGAGGCAGGGGCCATCGAAGCCCAGGCCAAGGCATACAGCGAGTTCAACGAGGCAGCCATCCTGAACAAACTTCTGGAGGTTCTGCCTTCCATCGCCCGGGAAATCGCTGCGCCGATGAGCGCCATCAGCAATATGACGGTCATCTCCAACGACGGCGCAGGCCAGGTGAGCAAAAATGTTTCCTCGGGTGTCCAGCAGACGGCACAGATGCTCAAGGACACCACCGGGTTCGACGTCATCGAAATGCTTAAGAACTTTGGCAATTCGACCCCCGCCGCGTCCACGCGAGGCACCGGCAACGGCGCAGTCAAGGAACAGGCCGGACCACAGTGATCACTCCCGGACCGGGGGACGGGTCCGCCGGATAACCCGGCCGGAACCAACAGAACGCCGCGGAACCCCTTGCGGGTCCGCGGCGTTCTGGTGTCTTCGTGGCTACGTCTTCTAAGGGGCCCCTGACTCAGTACCAGTTGTTTGTGGCGCCGAACTCGAGGGCTTTTGCGGGGGAGCCGTGGCGCTCCTTGATGTAGCTCAATCCTCTATCCACCTGGCTGGGACGCCATTTTACTGACGTGTCCCACAACTGGTTCAGGGCATTCATTTGTTCCGCGCCCCATCCATACGATGCCAGGCGGGCGGTGGCATACGAGCGTGTGTCGACTGCTTCTTCTGAGGCGTCTCCTGTAGCTGTAGCAGTGGGCGGGAGCGACGAGGCTGTTGGTGTGGGTGAGGTTGCCGGAGCCGGCGCCGTTGAGGGCGCCGCCGGTGCGGGGCCAGCCGACGACGTCGGCGCGGCGGGTGTGGCCGATGACATGACCGGTGGCTCGAGGATCACCGTGGGCCCGGGGGATGGCGGAACCGTGGCCTGCGATGCCGCGAGCATCCCGTCCAGCGTGGGCGCGTCCACTGGCATCGGGAGGTCGGCCACGGCTGGCAAGGCAGAGGCGCCGGGATCCTCACCTGGCTGGGAATCATCAGTGCCCGGGGTGGCCTCTGCCGGTGCGGCGCCCGGCGTGCCCGGGGGAGTGGAGGCGGCTGGCTGTGGTGCCGCACGTCCGCTGCTGTACGTGGGCAGCGTCCCCTTCGTCGTATGGGGCGCATCAGCTGCGTCGGGGGCATCTTGGACGGAGGACTCATTGCCGAAAAAGGGCAGCTCGGTAGCCTGGCTGGCCGTTCCGACCGCAAGCACTACGGCAAGGGCGCTGGAAACGACGGCCATCCGATGACCCATGACGCGAAGCGAAGCGGCCCTCCTGAGGACGGCTTGGGCCTCGGAAGTGAAAGCGGATGCCATCTGTGGGCTATGTGCTGTCGCCGGCCTGCTCCTTGGGGCCGCAACGGGTGTGGCCTCTGCGGGCTTTCCAACTGGTTCGCGTCGCTCCCGGGACCGTCGCGTTGTCTCCGGCACGGCCTCGCTTTTTGGAGCTGACGTCGTGGGTGCTACAGCTGCAATTACTTCGGTTGCAGGTGACGCAGCGTCCGCCTTGGGTGACGATTCCGGGGCAGTCGGGACCTCGAAGGCCGGGCCCCTGACTCTTCTTCGGCGCAGTGGGGCAGATGCCGGTCCTGCCGGAGTCGGCGCGGGATGCGGCATTTCTGCGCCGGAACCGGTTGGGGTGGGTGGAGTGGTGATGACCGGCGCAGTTTCTGCGCGGTGTCGCCCGGCCCGAAAAGGGCGCGACTGATCCAGCGAACGGGACATGGTATTTGCCTCTCAACGCCTGCGAAGTTAGCTGTCGGGTTCGGAAGAGGTCAACCGGCCGGCACGTTCAGGCGTGACGGCTTCACCCCAAGGACCGCTGCGAAACGGCCCGAAGACTGTGGGTCCCCGTCTCTGCCTTACTGTGTTGGGAGCCCGGGATGTGGCAGAGCTCGGCGTCACCCCGGACGCGGCCCGATCCAGATGGGCCACCCGAAAACCGTACATGAACCACCCCCTAAAAGTCACGTTTAGGTAACAGGAATGTCCGGAGTGGTGAGTCTCCTTGCTTGCCGAGCCCATTCTTCCGCGCGGGAGGATCGAAGAGTAGGCTGGATAAACCGTTAGGCAGTATGCGGCCGCCATTGCAGACTGGGTGTGAGTCCACCCCAGCATCCTGGAGGGATTCCCCGTGGCCGCAGCCAGCGCCAGTCTCCCCATTGCAGGCATCGCACGGCTGTGCCCGATTTCGTGTTGGACGATTCCTTATTGGATCGAGCCTCCACGCAAGCGCGTCATCACTGGCCCCTGACAGTCTCCCTTGGATTATGACAAGCGCTCAAGCCACTGCCCTGACGTTTAAATCCGTAAAAAGTGAAGAGGAGTTGAGATGGACGCCGAGGCCGTTCTCGGGTTGATCGGTGGCTATCTGGCCACTATGGCTGGGGTGTTCCTCCTGTACGCGCCCGTCCTTATCCTTGTTGTCTGCCTGTTGATGACAGCAGGCATGCTGCAACTGTTGGCATGGCCTTTTGTCGCCCTCTTCCGGAAGTTGCGCCGGAAACCTGAACCCCCCTCGGACGGGTCCTGGCTGCTGCACTAAGTACCGTCCCAGCGCTCATCGCCAAACCAGGCTTGGTTACGCTATCCCCATGCGTGACCTCGTCATTCTCGGCACAGCCTCCCAAGTCCCCACGCGGACGCGGAACCATAACGGCTACCTGTTGCGGTGGGACGGCGAGGGCCTGCTCTTTGACCCTGGCGAGGGAACCCAGCGCCAGATGCTCCACGCCGGGGTAGCGGCCAGCCAAATCACACGCATCTGCCTGACCCATGTGCACGGCGACCACTGCTTCGGACTGCCCGGCGTGCTGTCGCGGATGGCCTTGGACGGCGTTGCCCATCCGGTCCACCTGCACTTTCCGGCTTCGGGGGAGGACCTCGTCCGTGCCCTGGTTGCGGTTAGTTCTCCCGGGATTGATTTGCGGCTGTATCCGCACGGCGCCGCGGGAACCGTGGCGCCCGGCCTGGAGGTCCAGCCGCTAAAGCACCGCATCGAAACGTACGGTTACCGGCTCACCGAACCAGATGGCCACACTTTCCTTCCGGATAGGCTGGCCGCGGCAGGAATCAGGGGAGCCGACGTCGGGCGCCTGGAGCGTGAGAGAAGCCTGGGAAACGTCCGTCTTGAGGACGTGACGGTGGCCCGCCCCGGCCAGAAATTCGCCTTTGTGATGGACACCGCCCCTTGCGCGGGCGCGGAGAAACTGGCTGAAGGTGCGGATCTGCTCGTGGCGGAGTCAACATTCAGCAACGACGACGCCGGGCTCGCCAGGGAGTACCGGCACCTCACCGCCGGGCAGGCAGGGGAGTTGGCGGCCAGCGCCGCCGTCGGCACGCTGATCCTGACGCACTTCTCCTCGCGGTATGGCGATGACGTCACGCTCCTCGCCCGGCAGGCCCGGGACCGTGCCGGCGGGGCTGCCGTCATTGCCGCCCATGACCTGGACCGGATCGCCTTCCCTAAACGCCGGCAACCGCACTAAACAACAACCCCCGCAACGTCCGGCGCCCCTTGCCCGTCGCCTGACATCGGAGGAGGATGTTTGGGCAT
Organism: Pseudarthrobacter sp. CCNWLW217; assembly: GCF_037203985.1. Taxonomy (NCBI): domain Bacteria; kingdom Bacillati; phylum Actinomycetota; class Actinomycetes; order Micrococcales; family Micrococcaceae; genus Pseudarthrobacter; species Pseudarthrobacter sp. CCNWLW217. The sequence goes on along the minus strand of NZ_JBBCBT010000014.1, from coordinate 24,031 downwards.
CCCAGGAGGCTCCCATGATCCAGCTTGGCAAGTTTGAGAAGTATCTGATCGAGGAATTCTTCGACGATTACCGTGCCGGGGACATGACCCACCGCACGTTTACCCGCCGCGTCGCTTTCATCACCGGAAGCATGGCAGCGACCTCGGCCGCAATGTTGCTCGTGGGCTGCACCCCCGAAGAAGTCCCGCGGAGCACCGACCCCATGCCCACCCCCTCTCCAACGTCCTCGGCGGCAGGCAAGGGCACCGCGGCCGCCGGTGCCGTCCCCGGAGCCAAGAGCCCGCTCTCCGTTCCCGAGGGAACAACAGGGCTGACGACGTCGACAATCACCTTCCCTTCCAGCGGCACCGACATCAGGGGCTACCTTGCCCGGCCCGACGGGGGAGCGGCCGGTCCTGCAGTGCTGGTCTGCCACGAGAACCGCGGACTCACCCCGCACATCCAGGACGTTGCCCGGCGGTTCGCCAAAGCCGGCTACAGTGCGCTGGCCCTGGACCTGCTCAGCAGGGAGGGCGGGACTGCGGGGATGGATGCCGACGCGGTACCTGGTGCGCTGACGGGCGCCGGCGCCAAACGCCACGTGGCCGATTTCGCCGCGGCCTTTGACTACCTGGCGTCACAGGACTTCGTGGACCCGGCGAGGATCGCCATGAACGGTTACTGCTTCGGTGGCGGAATCACGTGGCAGGCGTCGACGGAGCTCAGCGGGCTCGCAGCCACGGCCGCTTTCTACGGCCCGGCACCGGACCTCAACAAAGTCCCAGCCATCAAGGCAGCGGTCTTCGGCGTCTATGCCGAGCGGGACCAGCGGATCACGGGGGCCATGCCGGCACTGAAGGACGCGTTGGCGGCCAACAACATCACACACCAGTTGACCGTTTACCCGGGCGTGGACCACGCCTTCCACAACGACACCGGTGAACGGTACAACGAGGCCCAGGCAACGGCGGCCTGGAACGACACGTTGGCGTGGTTCAAGCAGCACGTCTGACGCGCGGCGTCACCCGATGGGATGGCCGTGGTGGCACGTGGTTTGCCCGTCCGGTATCTCATGTCCCTGGATGCAGGTCACAGTGGGCGGCTGGGGAAGGTCATGGGCGAGGAAGAAGAGACTGCTCCGCCCGTGTTCAAAACCTGCATCCTCCCTCTTCAGCCAGGGCCGGTGGCTGTGTTTGGCTGAATCGGGCGGTTTCTGTTCCTCGTGCTGATGATGCCCGAACGGATTCTTGACCATGGGTACCGCGACCTTCCCATTACCCTGACTGCCTGGGCAGCGATGAACCGGTACGAAAGATTTTACGCCGCCGGTCCCGCCGCAGGCGCGGGTAGTCTTGAAAGATGAGCACCACAACGCCAACAACGCTCACCTTCGATGGCCGCTTCGCCCGGGAGTTCGAGGAGCTTGCTGTACCTTGGCAGGCCGAGGAAGCTCCGTCCCCGCAACTCCTCGTGCTGAACGAGCCGCTGGCCAGCGAACTTGGCCTGGATCCGGCGTTGCTGCGGACCCCGGAGGGGACGCTAATGCTCATCGGCAACCGGGTCCCGGAAGGTGCCACGCCTGTGGCCCAGGCATACGCCGGGCATCAGTTCGGAGGCTATTCGCCACTCTTGGGAGACGGGCGCGCCCTCCTGCTGGGGGAGGTCACGGATATTCACGGGCGCCTCCGCGATGTGCACCTCAAGGGCTCGGGCCGTACCCCGTTCGCCCGTGCCGGTGACGGCCTCGCCGTCGTCGGTCCGATGCTGCGCGAATACCTCGTCAGTGAAGCCATGTATGCCATGGGCATTCCCACCACACGGTCGCTTGCCGTCGTGGCCACGGGACGGCCAGTCCGCCGCGAAACCATGCTTCCCGGGGCTGTGCTGACCCGCGTTGCGAGCAGCCATCTGCGTGTGGGCAGCTTCCAGTTCGCCCGGGTCAACGGCGACACGGAGCTCCTCCGTCGGCTGGCCGACCACGCGATCAGCCGCCATCATCCGGACGCCGCGAAGGCGGACCAGCCCTATCTCGCGCTGTTCGATGCGGTCATCGCCGCCCAGGCGTCCCTGGTGGCCCAGTGGATGCTCGTGGGATTTGTCCACGGGGTAATGAACACGGACAACATGACCATCTCGGGCGAGACCATCGACTATGGACCGTGCGCGTTTATGGATGCCTTCAACCCCGGTGCGGTCTACAGCTCCATCGACGCCGGCGGACGTTACGCCTACGCCAACCAGCCAGTCATCGCTGAATGGAACCTCACCCGGCTGGCCGAGGCGCTTCTGCCCCTGCTCCACGAGGATCAGGAGCAGGCCGTTGCGCTCGCTGTGGAGTCACTGGGCGCGTTCCGGAAGCTGTACAGTACGGCCTGGTCCACCGGGATGAAATCCAAGCTGGGGCTCGGCGCGGAGGCAAGGGACGACGAAGCGGGGCCTCTGGTGAATGACCTGCTCGCAATGCTTGAAGAGGGGCAGGTTGATTACACCTCGTTCCTCCGGGGCCTCGGGTCCGCAGCCCGCGGTACACCCGGCGCAGCCCGTACCATGTTCACGGACCCAGGAGCATTTGACGCGTGGACCAAGAAGTGGCTCGCCCTGGCACCGGACGCAGACATGATGGACCGGGTGAACCCTGTCTACATCCCCAGGAACCACTTGGTGGAAGAAGCCCTGGGCGCCGCTACCGCCGGCGACCTGGACCCGTTCCACCGCCTGGTGGACGTCCTGACGCAGCCGTACACTGAGCGCCCCGGCCTGGAACGCTACGCCGGTCCCGCGCCTGTTGACTTCGGCAGCTACCGGACGTTCTGCGGAACCTGAGCGAACAAAAACGGGGGACGACGGCGACAGGCGGCTGATTGCCGCCCGCCGCCGTCGAACCGGCCGGACTCACGCTACGCGGACGAAGGACGCTCCCGACAACCAGCTGATGGAGTGGACTTCGGTCTTGTAACCGTCCACGCCGCCGCTAACAACCTGGCCATTGCCGGCGTAGACGCCCACGTGGCCGGCGGTGATGACCAGGTCACCGGCTGCAGGGGTGCCCACCACGGTGCCGTACGCGAAGAATTGGGTGGGTGCCAGGTCTCCCACGCTCTTGCCCACCGAGCGCAGTGCCTTCTCCACCATGGCGGTGCAGTCCTGCTGAACGCCGAGCTGCGAATAGGCGGAAGCCAGGATGGCAGCGCCGAGCGAGCCGGACGGTGCCTGCGCCGCCGGGGCGGCAGTGGAAGCCAGCTGGACGCCGGTGTTGGCCGGGGCAGTGGGCGCTGCGGCTGCCTTCGCCACCGGAGCCGGAGCCGGAGCAGTGTAGCCGGCACCCGGGATCTGGATCTGGTCACCGGGGTAGATGATGGTGGTCAGCGACAGGCCGTTCACAGCCAGGACGTCGTTCAGGGCCACGCCGTAGGCGGCGGAAATTGCGCCCAGGGTGTCGCCTGAGACGACCGTGTGGACGGTGGCTGCGGCGGCCGGAGCGGCAGCCGCGGCCGGTGCAACGGCGGCCGGTGCAGGTGCCGGTGCGCTGGTCTGGCCCTGCACATTGACGGTCCCGGACGAGTCCGGGCCGTGGACGCCGGCCTGCGCCGGGGTGCCAACGCTAAAGAGCAGCCCGGACGCGGCAACTGCGGCAAGTGCGGGCCGGCCGAACGTCAGTGCGCGGGCTTTGGCCGAGGAAGACAGGCCAACCAGGACGGTGGGGCGGACAGAAGTCGCACGATGGCGTGCGGCAGTGGAGTTTTTTGACACGGGTAATCGCCTCTCCCATGCCTGCGGGGTGAGCTGTCGGGTTCGGGTCGGAGACACCCGGCCGGTTACGGCTCCGTACGGGACGGAGCGATATCGACTTAACCCCAAGGCTTCGGAACGAAGCCGTGGAAACGTGGTTCCCCCGTCCCTGCCAGTGAAAGTAACTGGGGTCCCGGTTCAGCGGCAGGGTTCGGCATACTGACGGGAATGCCCCGGCTTGAGCCAGGACACCGCTCGACCATAACCTCTGCTCTTTTGGAATGTCACATTCCGGTAACGGAATGTAGGCCAAAAAGCCACCTTATCTTCGGGTGGGGTTCTTCCGTGTGTGGAATGACGTTGCAGGTCAGGCCCCGATAGCGGCATATGCTGCGAAAGCTGGTGCCGCGTGATGGAAATCACGTAACAAAAGAGGCCGTGTGGCATTTTGATCCTCAGATTGAGGCCTGATGCGTGGTAAAAGAGGCCTGCCCTGCGGCTGCTACGGGAGGGATCTCTGCTGGATAACAATGTTGGACCAGCATCCACTAGGCAAGAGTTTCGCCCGGTAAGCTCACCAACTATGTCCCGGTTTGCTCAAAGAATGAGGCTGCCTGCCGTTGCGGGCCTGCTGGCGGTTGTTTTGGCGGCCCCGCTCGCCACGGCGCCTTCGCATGCCGACGACGATACTCCGCCAGGCGGTTACCCTTCCTGGCAGGACGTGCAAAACGCCAAGCAAAGCGAGGCCGGTAAGGCTGCGGAGGTCACCAGGATCAACGAACTGTTGGGTGGGCTGCAGACGCAGGCTGAGGCACTGGGTGGCGCTGCCGTGACGTCCGCTGCCGAATACGCCGCGGCGGACGCAGCGCTCCAGGCTGCCAGCTCAAGGGTTGACGTCCTCACCGCACAGACTGCACGCGCCACGGCGGAACTCGGGCAGTACAAAAAGGAAATCGGCGCCCTGGCAGCCCAGTCGTACAAGACCGGCGGCACCAATATGGGATTCTTCGTAGCCCTCGACGCCGTCCAGACCAACAGCATCCAGGGTCTGAATATCGTGCAGATCGTCAGCGACAAGACCGCGGCCCTGGTGAACAAATCCGCGGCTGCCGAACGGGTCGCCAGGGCCCTCGCCGATCAGGAAAGGGCAGCGAGGATTGAACGCGAACGGCTGTCAGGGGAAGCCAAGAGCAAGCTCGACGCCGCCCAGGCGGCCCAGCAGGCCATGTCGCGGCAGGTTGCGGAGCAGCAGGAGCACAGCCAGGAACTGACCGCGCAGCTGGCATCCCTCAAGGGCACCACTGCCGCCGTCGAAGGGGAGTTCCGGCAGGGCCAGGCGGCTTTGGCTGCCTACGAGACCGCGCAGGCAGCTAAACGCGCCGCAGCGCAGGAGCAGGCCCGCCAACAGGCCGAGGCGGCGGCCAAGGCCGCGGCCCTGGCCGCCGCCCAGAAGCCGGTAAATCCAGGGCCCGCCGCACCGGCCGGCCCAGCTGCTCCGGCGGAGCCGGCGCCGGCTCCGCCTCCCGCCCCTGGTCCGACGCCGAGCCCGCCGCCCGTCGTCGTCCCTTCCGTTCCTGGCGGTGCCGTCAACGACCCCGCCGGAGCTAAGAGTTACGCTTCGGGCCGGCTGTCCGCCTATGGCTGGGGCCAGGACCAGTTCCTGTGCCTGGCGCAGCTGTGGACCAAGGAATCCAACTGGCTGACCACGGCCACCAACCCCTACTCCGGCGCTTACGGGATCGCCCAGGCGCTGCCCGCCGGGAAGTACGCCAGCGCCGGCAGCGACTGGCTCACCAATTACCGGACGCAGGTCGAGTGGGGCCTCGGGTACATCCGGGACCGTTACACGTCTCCGTGCGGGGCCTGGAACCACTCCGTCCAATACAACTGGTACTGACCCGGCCGGGCGCTGACGCGAAGGCTAGGCGGAGTCCGGTGCTGGTTTGGCAAATTCGGCGGCGCTGACGAATTCAATGCCGACGAAGGCCTGGTCGCCGTCCACCCAGGAGTCATGCCCCGGTGGAATGGTGTAGGAATCACCCGCGGCGTCAAACGGATTACCAGGTGGCATCTGAGGCGCTTACGAGTGACAGCATGCTCCGTTGAGTGCCACTTGTCGAGTCCTGCGAAGGTGCCGCGGCGTAGGCTTTTCCCATGGCTGACTTTGAGCGGTTCCGGATCCTGCTGGAGGAAGAGCGTGCGCGAAAGCTTGCCCTGCTTCCGGCGCTGCGGGCCGACATTTCCTCAGCCAATGCTGCACGCCAGGACTCCAACGTCGACGACGAACACGACCCCGAGGGTGCCACCATCGCCTTCGAGCTGTCCCAGGCCTCGGCCTTGCTACAACAGAGCAGCTCGGGCCTGGCTCAGGTGGAAGCTGCCCTGCAACGAGTTGCCGATGGCACCTACGGCGTGTGCGAGGTATGTGGCGTGCCTATCGCCGAGGGCCGCCTGGAGGCCAGGCCATGGACCCCCTATTGCCTGGAGCATGCCTCCACCGGGCGCCGCTGACGGTAGCCGTGAACCAGACAGTCCTGGATGCCGCGGACTTCATTGATGCCACGCTGCAGAACGAAGGAGCCTGGTACCGGGCGGACGAGGTGGCGTCCCGGATGGGCGGTGCCCTGGGCTCCTATGGTGCGTCGGTGGGGGCGGTCCGGGGAACCGTCCGCGACGCCGGACGGAAGTTCAAGGACCTTGGCCACGATGACGTGGTGGCCTTGGCCTCACTGCTCTGGGGTCAACCAGGTCCCGGCAGGAAGCCCGTCTATGAGCGTCGCCTCGCCGCTGTGGTGCTGCTGCAGTCCCGGGTGGCCATGCTGCTGCACACGGACCTGACCAGGCTCGAGGGCTTTATCAGATCCGCGCACAGCGGTGAGCTGGTAATCCCGCTGATCACCGACGTTGTAGTCCCGCTCCTGAAGGTGCTGGACGGACCTGGCCGGCAGCGCGCCGGCGTCGTGATCACGCGCTGGAGCCAGGACCCCGATGGCTGGATCCGCCACGCAGCATCCCTGACCGCAGAAGTAGCCTGAAACACCTGAGAGAAGGAGACGGAGATGAGCGATCCCTACGACCTCGAGCGTTTTGTCGAGGCTCAAGACCACGGCGGCACCTACAGCCGGGCCTTGGACGAATTGCAGCTGGGCAGGAAGACGGGCCACTGGATGTGGTTCATCTTCCCGCAGATTGCCGGGCTCGGCAGCAGCCCCACGTCGGTTAGGTACGCCATCAATTCGCTGGAAGAAGCGCAGGCCTACTTGAAGCATGATGTCCTGGGCCCGCGGCTGCTGGAGTCCGCAGCCGCCATCGACACCCACGCCGGCCGCTCGGCCACGGACATCCTCGGCGGCATCGACGCCAGGAAGCTGCACTCTTCGATGACACTGTTCCTGCGTGCCGCGCCGGGGGAGACCATCTTCAAGACCGTGCTGGCCGACTTCTTCGACGGGCAGCCGGACCCCGCCACCGACTCCCTTCTGGCGGCTGACAGGGACTGACCGGGCGGACGGACTCTCCCGACCTCCGGGTCAGTCCTTCCGCACCTCCACGAGTTCCACCTGCTGCAGGAGGCCACCGTCAACCACCGCAGTCATGTACGTGCAGACCGGCTGGCGCCGGCGGTCCGTCGGCGAACCGGGATTGAGCAGGCGCAACCCGCGCGGGGTAGTGGTATCCCACGGTATGTGGCTGTGCCCGAAGACCAACACGTCGGCGTCCGGATAGTGCGACTCCGCGCGTTCGCTACGCCCCTTGGCCGGGCCGGTCTCATGCACCATGGCAAACTGCACGCCTTCCAGTGTGACGGCCACCGTTTCCGGAAGCCGCCGGCGGAGTTCCGGCCCGTCGTTGTTGCCGTACACCCCTATGAGGCGCCGGCTTCGCCGCTCAAATTGGTCCAGCAGTTCTGCTGTTACCCAGTCTCCGGCATGGAGCACCACGTCGGCGCTTTCGACGGCGGCCCAGACCTGCGCAGGCAGGTCCCGGGCGCGGTGGGGAACATGGGTGTCGGAGACGAGTACGAGGTGCAGCGGCATGACTGAATCCTGCCACGTTGCCCGGCGCCGGTGGGGTTCGTGGATCCGCGCATTCCCGTCGTTCAGGGTGACATGACCGAGGCTGTCGCGGGCGAGAACTTTGCGTTGGCGTTCCTGGTGTTCAACACCATCGCGAACCTCCTGACCCAGGACCACCAGGTCCGGTGTTTCCAGAATGCCGCCCACCCCACCGCTACATCTGGCCCAGCGAACTCGACCTGATGGCGCAGTTGGCAGGATTTAGGCTGGAATCCAGGTGGGCGGACTGGGACGGCAGCGAATTCGCCGCGGATTCCCGCAGCCACGTCTCGGTGTACCGGCTCACCGACACCTGAGGTCCAAAATGTACCCTGTTACGGCCTGCTGTTGAGTCGTACTCTGGGGCTGGGAGGTGATTGCCATGGAGGCAGCTCAGGGTGACAGGATCATCGTCAGGGGAAGGACCGTCGGGTCGACCGACCGGCACGGTGTCATCCTTGAAGTCAAAGGACAGGAAGGCCATCCGCCTTACCTGGTCCGCTTTGACGACGGCCACGAGACCGTTATGTATCCCGGCGGAGACTTCGCCGTCGACAAGCCACACGGGGAATAGGGCCGCCTGGTTCTGCATGCCGCCGGCAGGTACATGTCAGACTGGAGCCATGGATCATTCCATGACCGCGCACACGTCCGGCACCGACGCCAATAATCCGCACCGTCAGCAACCTCCTGGCAGGACGGGTCCCCGTGATCCCGGCGATGCCTGGGTGGAAGGGGACCTCGGGCGTTTCTGGGGCAGGTTCGGTGCAGCCGGGGTGCTCGCCTACGATCCGGACCGGGGCGTGCTCCTGCAGCACCGCGCCCAATGGAGCCACAACGGCGGAACGTGGGGGCTTCCCGGCGGAGCGCTGCACCAGGGCGAGGATGCAGTTGCAGGAGCGCTGCGGGAGGCCCACGAAGAAGCCGCCGTGCCCGGGGAGAACGTCAGCGTCCTGTTCACGTCCGTGCTGGACGTCGGCTACTGGTCTTACACCACTGTGGTCCTGTTCGTCACGGACCCCTTTGAGCCCGTCATAAGCGACCCCGAAAGCATTGAACTGCTCTGGGTTCCGCTGGCCGAGGTCGACGCCAGGGAACTGCACCCAGGCTTCGCCGCCGCCTGGCCTGGGTTGCGGACGCGCATGCTCTCATTGACGGACGCCCGCCTTTAGGGGCGCCCCAGGCTATTTGGCCGTCAGGTGTCCTGGCCGTACTCCGCGGTGACCAGGATAGGCAGGTGATCGGACTTGCCGCGAGGCAGCGTCTCCACGCTTTCGATGTCCAGGCCCAGGGACGTGGCGAAGTCGAAGTGGCCCTTGAAGACCTTGTAACGGGTGTAGGTCCGCCGATCGCTGAGGGACAGCGCGTAGCCGGAGTCCTTCATGTGGGCATGGAGGTTCTTAGTGAAGAACGGGTAGTTGAAGTCACCCACCATCAGCGTCATGAGTCCGCTGCCCATGCTCAGCAGTTCAGCGTGGGCAGCATGGATCTGGTGCCGCCGCAGGGAGTTGGAGGCGGTGAGCGGAGCGGCGTGGAAGGAACCGATGACCAGTTCGTGCTGGGTTTCATTGTCCACCACACGGGTTCCGATGAGCCGTTCGTGGGCGGGCGCCAGCACGCGGTCGTGCATGGACTTCTTCAGCGCGAAAGACTGCGTGTTGACGGCCGTAAAGCGGCTCGCCCGGTAGTAGATGGCCAGCCCCAGCCGGTTGCCCTTGGTGGTGTCGGCCAGGTGCAGGGGGCCGAGGGTTTCGGGCAGGTCGGCGGAATCGACTTCCTGCAGGCACAGCGCATCGATCTCAAAGTTCCGGGCGAGGGCCAGGAGTTCTCCGCTCGCCTTGTGCTTCCGGAGGTTGTAGCTAATGACGCGCATCGGACACCTCTTCTCGAGGGTTGCTGACAGGACCAGTTCCTGAGTCTACTTTGAACGCACTCTGCAGGTGCCAACATTTCGCCGCGTCCGGGCAAAGCGTCCTGAGCGAACCGATAGAGTTAGTGGCGATTCACCCAGAACCACGGGAAGGGCCAACGTTGACCAGAGATCTGCCCGAACTTGCCGACGGCAACTTCTACTACCAGGCGTTGGGCGGCGGCCGGTTCCGCTCCACCATCCACGCCCAAGGGGCCTGGAACGAGCACGAGCAGCATATGGCCCCAGCCTCCGGCCTGATGGCAGACAGCCTTGAGCGGCACCATCCCCGCGAGGACATGAGGATGGCCCGTCTCAGCTACGAGATCCTGGGGCTGATCCCCGGCGGCGAATTCCACATCGAGACCACCACGCTCCGGCCGGGCAGGACCATCGAGCTGCTGCAGGCCGAACTCATCGCCAACGGCCGGGTGGCCATCCGCGCCACCGCCTGGCGCCTGGTCACCAGCGACACAAGCGCTGTGGCCGCCGTCGAGGACTCCACCATTGCCACGCCGGACGAATGCAAGCCGTACGACGGCGCCAGCGTCTGGCCGGGTGGGTATATCCGGTCCCTGGAAATGCGCGTCGCAGAGGGGCACCGGCCCGGTGCCGGTACGGTCTGGCTTCGGACCGCCCACCCGCTGACCGACGCCGCCGACACCGGAGACCTCGCCCGGCTGATGGGCATGGTGGACACGGCCAACGGGATCGCAGCACGCGTCCCGCCGGGAAAGGACAGCTACGCGTTTCCCAACCTTGACCTGCAGATCCACATGTACCGGCGTCCACAGGGTGAGTGGCTGGGACTGGAGAACGCGGTGTCGTTCGGGACGGACGGAATTGGCCTCACCTCCACGGTTCTGCACGACATCTCCGGGCCGTTCGGCCGTGCCGAACAGATCCTGACGCTGCGCAAGACCTGAGGCGGCCCCCGGGTCCTTCACGGCCGCCCGCGGGCCAGTTAGCCGGTTCCCTCGGCCGGGGTATAAGTCAGTTGGTCCGGAACACGAGCCAGCCCACCAGCGTGGAGAGCCCGGTCAGCACGGCTCCCCAAAGCATGTCCACCACGATGAGCTGCAATGGCCAGGTTTTGAGGGTCGCAGCGTTGGTCAGGTCATAGGTGGCATAAGCGAAGGCGCCCAGCGCGGCGCCGTAGCCGACGGCGGTCAGCCAGCTGCCGCCGTCGAGCGCTGGCCGCAGCGCAAAGAAGACAATTCCCGCGATGTAAATGACATAGAAGGCCACGGCGTAACCTAGGTGTGGTTTGTCCGCCAGCAACTCGCCGATGTGGCTCCGGTAGAACGGGTTCATCAGCTTCAGCCACACGGCGTCAATGGCTGCGAACGCGGCGGCGACAACGAGGAATTGCAATATGACCATAAGGGAGCTTAGCAACATGCAGGATGCCGGAACCGGAGGGCCACACCTCACCGTGGTGCGGCAGGAACGGTCGCTGGGCGCGGCGGAGGACCTTGACCTTGCACTGGACCTGCTGGGCCAGGCAAAGACCGGCCGGATCGGCTCCACCCTCCGCCTGTACCGTCCCGCCCCCACGGTTGCGTTCGGCCAGCGGGACACCAGGCTTCCGGGTTTTGAGGCCGCCGCCCAGGCTTGCCGCAACCGCGGCTTCGAGCCCCTCGTGCGCAAGGCGGGCGGGCGGGCAGCGGCCTACCACCAAGGCACCCTTGTCGTGGACCATATCGAACCCCACGCTGATGCGATCGCCGGCTCCAAGACCCGGTTCGGCTTCTTCGGTGAACTGCTGGCGCAGGCCCTGCGGAGCGCGGGCGTGCAGGCAGCCGTGGGCGAAATCCCGGGGGAATACTGCCCGGGGGAGTTCAGTGTCCACGGCACGGACCCGGCCGACCCGGCGCACCGGGTCAAGCTTGTAGGCACCGCCCAGCGTGTGGTGGCGGGCGGGTGGCTCTTCAGTTCCGTGATCGTTGTGGAGGACTCCGCTCCGATCCGCGGGGTGCTGACCGACAGTTACGCGGCGCTGGGCCTGGACTGGGACCCGGCAACCGCCGGCGCGGCCAACGATCTGGTGCCGGGGCTCGACGTCCAGGCCGTCGAGGATGCGCTGCTGTCCACCTATGCGGGCTACGCCTCCCTCCGGTTCGCCGACTTCAGCAGCTACGCCGGATTGGACAGCGGGACAGCGTAGCCCGCACGGCCGCCTGCCTCCCGGCTGTCAGCGGCCCGGGGCTGTCAGTGGCCCCGGGCGATCCACGCATCCAGGTGGGGCGCCTCGGCACCGATGGTGGTGCTGTCGCCGTGGCCCGTCCGTACCACCGTCTCCGGGGGGAGCGGCAGCAGCCACGACCGGATGGAGTCGATGATCGTGGGGAAGTCGCTGTAGGACCTGCCCGTGGCGCCGGGCCCACCCTGGAACAGCGTGTCACCGGTGAACACGGTGCCTCCGCCGTCGGGCCCATCCGGCAGATGGAAGGATACGGATCCGGGCGAGTGCCCAGGCGTGTGGAGGGCCTTGAGCTTCGCCCCGCCTACCTCGAAGATGTCGCCGTGGCTGATGTGGCGGTCGGGATCCACCTCCGGGTAGACGCTCCGCCAGAGCATCCAGTCACCCTGGTGGAGATGGATGGGCGCCTGCACGAGGTCCCAGAAGTCGCCAACAGACCCGATGTGGTCATCATGGCCGTGGGTGAGCAGGATGGCCTTCAGCGTCCGTCCGCCCACTGCGGCGGCGACGGCCTTGGCGTCGTGCGCAGGGTCGATGACGATGCACTCCTGGTCATCGCCCACAATCCAGACGTTGTTCTCCACGTCCCAGGTGCCGCCGTCGAGCGAAAACGTCCCCGACGTAACCAGCCGGTCGATCCGAAGGCTCACAGCTCCACCACCGAACGCAGCACGGAACCGGAATGCATCTTGTCGAAGGCTTCCTCCACCTGGTCGATGGTGATCCGTTCGGTGACGAAGGCGTCGAGGTCCAGCTTCCCCTGCCTGTAGAGGCTGATGAGCATCGGGAAGTCCCGCGACGGGAGACAATCGCCGTACCAGGACGACTTCAGCGACCCGCCCCGGCCGAAAAGATCCAGCAGCGGGAGTTCCAGCGTCATCTCTGGCGTAGGGACGCCAACCAGCACCACGGTTCCGGCGAGATCGCGTGCGTAGAACGCCTGTTTGTAGGTTTCGGGACGTCCGACGGCGTCAATCACCACGTCTGCGCCGTAGCCCCCGGTGAGCTCGCGGATCTTTTCCACCGGATCGGTGTCCGAAGAATCAACGGTGTGGGTGGCGCCTAGTTCCCGGGCGCGCTCCAGCTTCTTCGCGTCAATGTCGACGGCAATGATCGTGCTGGCGCCGGCGAGCGCGGCGCCGGCGATGGCGGCCACACCCACGCCGCCGCAGCCGATGACGGCCACTGAGTCGCCGCGTTTGACGCCGCCGGTGTTGATGGCGGCGCCAATCCCAGCCATGACGCCGCAGCCGAGCAGTCCGACGGCGGCAGCATCGGCGTCGGGGTCTACCTTGGTGCACTGCCCGGCGGCCACCAGGGTCTTTTCGGTGAAGGCGCCAATGCCCAGGGCAGCGGACAGTTCAGTGCCGTCCTCCAGGGTCATTTTCTGGGTCGCGTTGTGCGTGTTGAAGCAGTACTGCGCCTCGCCGCGGTTGCACGCACGGCAGTTGCCGCAGACGGCGCGCCAGTTCAGCACCACGCGGTCGCCGGCGGCCACGTCCGTGACGTCCGGGCCCACTGCTGAGACAACTCCGGTGGCCTCGTGGCCCAGCAGGAAGGGGAAGTCGTCGCTGATGCCGCCGAGCTTGTAATGCAGGTCAGTGTGGCAGACGCCGGAAGTGATGATGTCCACCAGGGCCTCACCTGGTCCCGGATCCGGGACCAGGATGGTTTCCAGCGTGACCGGGGCCCCCTTGGAACGGGCTACGACACCTTTGACTTTATGGACCATGGAAGGCTCCCTAATGCAGATAGAAAGAACGGGACCAACAGTGAATGTTGGTCCCGTTCTGTCTATCACGCCAGGCCCGGGGGTGTCCGGTCCGGCACTAGGCAGCCAGGCGGCTCTTGACCTCAGCGGCTGACGGGTTGGTGGCAGCAGTGCCGTCCGGGAAAAGCACGGTGGGGACGGTCCGGTTGCCGCCGTTGAGCTGCTCCACGAGTTCGGCCGTGCCATCGACTTCCTCGATGTTGATTTCCGTGTAGCCGATGCCCTGCGCGTCCAGCTGCTTCTTGAGCCGGTTGCAGTAGCCGCACCAGGTGGTGGAAAACATGGTGATGGTGCCGTTCTCGGGGGTAAAGTCCACGGAGCTCTCCTAAATCAGTAAGGGGGTTCGTTCCCATCAACGGTAACCCGCGGCCCACTATTCCCCGGAGCCGATGGCCCCGGATGACAGTGAATAGCAGTAATGGCATGCTGGTGCCATGTGTGGACGCTATGTGATGGCACGTGCCGTGGGGGACCTGCTGGCTGAATTCGATGCCCAGCTCGAGGAGCACGTCGAGTTGCCGCCGTCGTGGAATGTGGCGCCAACCGATGACGTTCCCATAGTCCTGGAGCGCCTGATTGACGACTCCACCGTCCGCCAGTTGCACGTGGCCCGCTGGGGCCTGGTTCCGTCCTGGGCCAAAGACCCGGGCATCGGGTCCAAAATGATCAATGCCCGCTCCGAAACGGTCCTGGAGAAGCCCGCGTTCCGCAAAGCCGTCCAGTCACGCCGCTGCGCTGTCCCGGCGGATGGCTACTACGAGTGGAAACAAGGCACAGGTAAGGCGAAGCAGCCCTACTACGTGCACCCGGGCGAAGGCAGCGGGCTGGTGTTCGCCGGCCTGTACGAATGGTGGAAGGATCCGTCGAAGGCCGAGGGCGAGCCGGGGCGGTGGCTGCTCTCCACCTCCATCCTGACCGCTGACACACCGCCGCCGGGATCGGAGTCAACTGTCTTCGGCAAGCTCACCGCCCTGCACGACCGTGTGCCGCTGCCCATGGACCGGGCCACCATGGAGTCGTGGATCGACCCGCACATTGACGATGCAGCCTTCCTGGTGGACCTGGTCCGCGCCCATGTGAAGGATGTGGCAGGGGACTGGCGCGTGGATTCTGTTGGCCGGGAAGTGGGAAACGTCCGCAACAATTCCCCGGAACTCATCCGTCCCGTCGAGGCGCTGTTCTAAGCCAAGCCGTTCGTTCGTTGACCCATCCCCTGACCCGGGTGCGGCGGGGGTTCCTGACTCCTAGACGGTGACCTTGCCGGCGTCGTCCACTGCCCACGTGGGGTTGTAGGCAATTTCCCAGCGGAAGCCGTCCGGGTCCGCGAAGTAGCCGCTGTACCCGCCCCACGGCTGGGTGACCGGCTCCGCAACGATACTCGCCCCGGCAGCAGCGGCTTCGGCCATGACCCGGTCCACTTCTTCCGTGCTGGCCAGGTTGTGGCTGAGCGTGATGCAGGGGACCGGCCCTGGCGCATCAACTCCGGCCTCGGCCTGCATTTGGCCGGCATTCCACAGGGAGAGGATGAGTCCGTGGTTGACCTGGATGAATAACACGTCATCAGGGAATTCCTTGTGCACGGGCCAGCCAAGGCCTTCGGCATAGAAGCGGCGGGAGGCGGCTACGCTGCGTACACCTAGTGAGATGAAGTCGACTCTGGGCTGCATGCTTCGATACTGTCAGAAGATGGCGACAATTCAAGGAAACGATAGGGACGCGCTGGCCGACAAGGAACAGCTCGCCGCCGTGCGGATTGCAGTCGACGAGGTGGATGACCAGATCGTCACCCTCATTGCCCGGCGCGAACGGCTGATCAGGATTGCCGGAACCCTCAAGGGGGACGACGCCGAAGTCCGGGCCCCTGGCCGGGTGGAGCGGATCATCGAACACGTCCGGTCCGCCGCGGAAAAGAAGGACATCGATCCGGACATTGTGGAGTCAACGTACCGGGCCATGATCTCGGGATTCATCGAACTCGAGCTGAAGGTCCATAAAGAAAACAGCTGATACTGTCCCCAGCAGTCCCGAGCTGTTCCCAGAAATTCCAAGGCGCCCTGCCACCGGATTTGTTCCGGCAGGGCGCCTGCTCTTTTCCCTGGTTAGAGTGATTCCTCGACGGCGATGCCGGACTGGAATTCCCGGCCGTCGGCCTCACTGAACGCAGACATGATGTGTCCCTTGCCCAGCCCGTGGATAGCATCCATGGGGAAGACTCCGGTAATGGTGCTGCCCGAATGCGTGACTCCGCTGAGGTCGTAGTTCTCCTCGGTTCCCTGTTCATGGCTGAACGAGTAGAAGGCGATCGCCTCCCCGTTCATGAATTCAATGCCCAGCCGTCTTTGCGATGAGTAGTCAGGGCTGGCGGCCATAAGCCCCACCACGTACGCACCCGAGCCCGGGATGTTGCCTTCAATATCAAAAGTGGCCAGGAGCGTGGAGTCCTGGGCTTTGATGCTTACCTGCTTCAGGAGTGCGTCATTGGTGCTCATGCCACCATCCTGCTACCTGCCGTCCCGTCCGTCCACCCCTGTCTAGGTTTTGCCGGGGCACCGGCGTAGACTGGATTTGTTCGAATATGTATTCGAACAGCCGTGTTCGAAACCCCGGGATGACTCGTCCCCGGGCAACGGTTCATTCAGTTCCGGGAGGCGCCCTTGGGCATGTTCAGCGAAACAGTTGACGTCCTTTGCAGCGCATCCGGACAGCCGGTGTCCCTCCAGTGGGCAGGGCAGCACTACACCGTCTGCGCCGAACCTGTCCGGTGGTTCGAACGCAGGCAGTGGTGGGCCGAGGAAAGCCGCGCACCCCTGGGAAGCGGGCCGGGGCTGGTGGACCACGAAATCTGGCGGGTCCAGGTGCGGGCAGAACCAGCTGAAACCGGCCACCTGAAGCAAGAAACCCTCACCCTGGACCTGAGCCGCCACCTCGGAAGCGGCCGCTGGCGGCTGCTCCGGATCCATGACGCAATCCAACCCAGAACAGCATGACCTTCACACACCTCCACGTTTCCACAGCCTTCAGCGCCCACTACGGGGTGTCCTGGCCGGACGAACTTGCCCAGGTTGCTGCCTCAGACGCCGCCACCGCCCTCGCCTGCACTGACCGGGACGGCCTGTACGGCACCGTCAAACACCTCAAGGCCTGCATGGCAGCAGGGATTGACCCCATCGTGGGTGTTGACCTTGCGGTGTTCGACGACGACGGCGACCACCGAACCCAGCTTGCCGGACGGGTGGTGGTCCTCGCCCGTGGCCACAACAGCGGTGCGGGCTATCGTGCGCTGTGCCGGCTCGTGTCCGACGCCCATGCCCGGACCTCCGGCAAAGCCGGGGGAGCAGTGCCGGTAGCCGTCACCCGCGCCGAACTCGCCTCCCGGACGCTTGATCCGAAAACCCTGAAGCCGGTCCTGACTGTGCTTATCGGCCCGGATTCCGACGTCGGACGTGCCATGGGCGGGCGGCGGTACCTGCGTCCCCGCACCCTCTTCAAACGCTGGCTTGATGCCATGCCGCGAGGAACCATGGTCGCCGAAGTGGTTTCCCAGCTGAGCTCGCCGGGCTCACCACTGAGCACAGCCCACGCGGTGCGGATGCTCAAACTTGCGGAGGAGCACCAGGTCCCGGCAGTGCTCACCAATGCCGTCCGGTACTGCGCCGAGGACGGCGCCGCCACGGCTGACGTCCTGGACTCGGCCCGCACACTGAAGTCACTGCCTGAACTGGCCGCAGAACCCCTCCTTCAGCCCAACGGGCAAGCCTGGCTGAAATCGTCCGCCCAAATGCTCCAGCTGGGCAAGGAAATCATCGGCGCCGCAGGATACGGTGCGGCGGACCTCAAACAGCTCATGGCGCAGACAGAAGCGCTCGCCGACCTCTGCCGGATTGACCCCGTAACTGACATGGGCTGGAAGCAGCCCGTAGTCCCTGAAGCCTCGGTCATCGGTATCAGCCAGGACCCGCACCTTGAGCTGGTCCAGCGCTGCGAGGCCGGTATCGGCAAGAGGTTTCCCGGCGTATCCGGAACCGCCGAAAAGGAAATGCGCTCGCGGCTGGAGCACGAACTGGGGATCATCCGAAACCTTGGGTTCTCCTCCTACTTCCTGACTGTTGCCGAGGTTTCCCGGATGATCATTGACATGGGAGTCCGCGCCGCCGCCCGGGGTTCAGGAGCTTCCAGCCTGGTCAACTACCTCATCGACGTCAGCCAGGTGAACCCCCTGCAGCATGACCTGATCTTCGAACGGTTCCTGTCCCAGGACCGGGCCACCCTGCCGGACATCGACATCGATGTTGAAAGCGCTGAGCGGCACAACGTATACCGGAGGATCTTTGACCGCTTCGGTGCCGAGCGCGTCACGCTGATGAGCATGCAGAACGGCTACCGTGCGCGCGGCGCTGTCCGGGATGCCGGCATGGCCCTGGGCATGGACGAGGGCGATGTTGGGGAGATCGCCAAGCAGCTGTGGCGTTTTTCGGCCCGCAAGTTCCGCGAAGCGCTGGTGGAGAAACCTGAACTGCGCGAGTTCGCCGGCAGGGTGGAGCAACGGGAGTTCGCCGAAAACCAGCAGCTTGACCTGCTGGTGGACCTCACGGAACGGTTGGACCGGCTTCCCAGGCATATTTCCATGCACCCGTGCGGGGTAATCCTTGGTGACGCCACGCTCCTGGACCGTACCCCTGTGCAGCCCAGCGGACTGGGATTGCCCATGAGCCAGTTCGACAAACATGACATGGACCCCATGGGGATGCTCAAGCTGGACGTTTTGGGGGTCAGGATGCAAAGTGCCATGGCCTTCGCTGTCCGTGAGGTCATCCGGCTTCATCCCTCCAAAGCCGAAGTGGTTGCTGCGGGGGCACACCCAACGGGTCCGGAGGGAACTGGCCCGGACTATATCGCCCATAATGGCCTTATCAACCTCAACGCCGTGCCGCTGGACGACGAACCAACCTATGAACTGATCCGCAGCACCCACACCCTGGGATGCTTCCAGATCGAGTCGCCGGGCCAGCGGGAGCTCATTGGCAAGATGGCGCCGCGCGAATTTAACGACCTCATCATCGACATTTCGTTGTTCCGCCCGGGACCCATGAAATCGGACATGGTGCGCCCGTTCCTTGAACACCGCCACGGTTTTGCACCGGAGGTGTACCCCCACCCGGACCTGAAACCGGTTCTGCAGGAAACCCATGGCGTCACCGTCTTCCACGAACAGATCCTGAAGACCTTCGACGTCATGACGGGGTGCGGACTTGCCCGGGCGGACGAATTCCGGCGCGCCCTGGGCAACGAGGCACTCGAACCGAAGGTGGAGGAATTCTTCCGGAAGGAAGCCCGGGCAAAAGGATATTCACCGGATGTCGTGGACAAGGTGTGGGGCACTTTGAAGGCCTTCGGAAGTTTCGGCTTCTGCAAAGCGCACGGTGCCGCCTTTGCCGTACCCACTTACCAGTCCGCCTGGCTGAAGGCGCATCACCCGGAGGCTTTCCTCGCCGGGCTGTGGGAGCACGATCCCGGGATGTATCCCAAGCGGCTCCTGGTCGCCGAAGCCCGCAGGCTGGGCATCCCCATCCTGCCCCTTGACATCAACCGGAGCCAGGCCGAATACCGGGTGGAACGCGTGGGGCAGGGGCAGGACCGCGGCAAACTTGGGATCAGGCTGAGCCTAAAGGGCATTTACGGACTCTCCGGGGCCGAGCTCAAACGTATCGTGGCAGGGCAGCCGTATGACTCGCTGGCTGACCTGCGGGCGCGGTCCCGGCTGAGCAAACCCAGCATCAAGAGGCTGGCACAGCTTGGTGCCTTTGATTCCCTGCACCGTGAATCCGGTGGCGCGGCCAACCGTGCAGACCTCGTCCAGCACCTGCAAAGGATGCAGTCAGCGGGAAGTGCACGGAAGGGCATCGAGGTTATTGAGGGACAACTGTCCTTGCCACTGGGTGACGTGGAACTTCGAAACGTCAAGCCCGGCCTTCCTGCGCCAACACTCGTGGATAACGTCCGGGCTGAGCTGGACCTGATGGCCATTGATGCCAGCGGGCACCTGATGGACAGCCACCGTCCCATGCTGGACAGGCTCGGCGTCACCACCTCGGACAAGCTCCTGGGCCTGCGCAACGGCACTGAAGTGCTGGTTGCGGGGGTGCGCATCGCCACTCAGACCCCGCCCATGCGTGGTGGGCGCCGCGTGGTTTTCATCAGTATCGACGACGGCACCGGCTGTATCGACTCTGTCTTCTTCCACGAAGCGCAGGAACAGGCAGGACTGCTGCTGTTCGGCACCAGGCTGCTGCTTATCCGCGGCACCACCAGGCGGACAGGTCCCCGGGGAATCAGCCTCAGCGCCAACATGGCCTGGGACCTGAGCCGGGTGGAGACCCTCCCGTTCCCGGCCTCCAGCCCCGAGACAACCGATGTACCCCATCCCCTGGACGGAATCAACCGCAGCCTGGCCATCACCGGGATGGGTGGCTGAGCCGCTCCACCCCAGCCAAACGAGGCCCCCGGGGACTGCGGGTCCCGTTGGTCGGCCCCTTGGGAAACCGATAGCATTGACGATGGCTGGCTGTGGTCCCCGTACGCCACAAGCTATGAAGCCTTAACTTTGAATAGGAGACACCCGTGTCAGATGCCCAGCAGATCACCCTCATCGTCGATGGCGAAGAGACCAAGGTGACTACCGGGACAACCGGTGCGGAACTCTTCTTTGAGCGCCGCGACGTTGTTGTAGCCCGCGTCAACGGCGAGCTGAAGGACCTGGACCAGGAGCTGCCCGAAGGCGCCGACATCGAGGGCGTCACCATCGATTCCCCTGACGGCCTGAACGTCCTGCGCCACTCCACCGCCCATGTCATGGCCCAGGCCGTGCAGCAGCTGCGCCCTGAGGCCAAACTGGGTATCGGTCCCTACATCACCGACGGCTTCTATTTCGACTTCGACGTCGCGGAACCGTTCACCCCCGAGGACCTCAAGACCCTCGAGAAGATGATGCTTAAGATCATCAACCAGAACCAGAAGTTCGTCCGCCGTGTGGTCTCCGAGGACGAGGCCCGCGAATCAATGAAGAATGAGCCCTACAAGCTCGAACTTCTGGGCAAGAAGAACCAGGCTGCCGAGGCGGGCGAGGGCGTAAACGTCGAGGTCGGCGCCGGCGATATCACCATCTACGACAACGTCGAGCGCAAAGAGGGCACCACTGTATGGTGCGACCTCTGCCGCGGCCCGCACCTGCCCAACACCAAGCTCATCTCCAACGCCTTCGCGCTCACCCGGTCCTCCTCCGCGTACTGGCTGGGCAACCAGAAGAACCAGCAGCTGCAGCGCATTTACGGCACCGCCTGGCCCACCAAGGACGCGCTGAAGGCCTACCAGGAGCGCATCGCGGAGGCAGAGCGGCGTGACCACCGCAAGCTCGGCGTCGAACTTGACCTCTTCTCTTTCCCGGACGAGCTGGGCTCCGGCCTGCCGGTGTTCCACCCCAAGGGCGGCATCATCCGCAAGGAGATGGAGGACTACTCGCGGCAGCGCCACGTCGACGCCGGATACGAGTTCGTCTACACCCCGCACATCACCAAGGGCCATCTGTACGAAGTCTCGGGCCACCTGGACTGGTACAAGGAGGGCATGTTCCCGGCCATGCGCGTGGATGAGGAACTCAACGCTGACGGTACTATCCGCAAGCCGGCCCAGGACTACTACCTGAAGCCGATGAACTGCCCTATGCACAACCTGATCTTCCGCTCCCGTGGACGTTCCTACCGCGAACTGCCGCTGCGGCTCTTCGAATTCGGTTCCGTGTACCGCTACGAAAAGTCCGGCGTGGTGCACGGCCTGACCCGCGTCCGCGGCATGACCCAGGACGACGCCCACATCTACTGCACCCGCGAGCAAATGAAGGACGAACTCACCAAGACCCTGACGTTCGTGCTGGACCTGCTCAAGGATTACGGCCTGAACGACTTCTACCTGGAGCTCTCCACCAAGGACCCTGAGAAGTACGTGGGTGAGGATGCCGCATGGGAGGAAGCCACCCGGACACTCGCCGAAGTGGCAGAGGAATCCGGCCTGGAACTGGTAGCGGATCCGGGCGGAGCAGCCTTCTACGGACCGAAGATTTCCGTCCAGGCCAAGGACGCACTGGGCCGTACGTGGCAGATGTCCACTATCCAGCTGGACTTCAACCTGCCCGAACGCTTCGAGCTGGAATTCCAGGCAGCCGACGGCACCCGCCAGCGTCCGGTGATGATCCACCGTGCGCTGTTCGGTTCCATCGAACGGTTTATGGGTGTCCTCACCGAGCACTACGCCGGCGCGTTCCCCGCGTGGCTTTCCCCTGTCCAGGTAGTGGGCATCCCGGTAGCCGAAACGTTCAACGAATACATGTTCGACGTCGTTGACCAGCTCAAGGCGGTGGGCATCCGCGCCGAGGTGGATACGTCGTCGGACCGGTTCCCGAAGAAGATCCGCACTGCCAGCAAGGACAAGATCCCGTTCGTCCTGATCGCCGGGGGCGACGACGCCGAGGCAGGCGCAGTGTCTTTCCGCTTCCGTGACGGAAGCCAGGACAACGGTGTGCCGGTGGCCGAGGCCGTCAAGCGGATCACAGAAGCCGTCCGTAACCGGACCAGCTAGCGGAAACGGATAAGAATACGGTGCAGGAGAACACAGGCGCAGGGCATCCAGGCGATTCCGGCGTGACCGACGACTTTGACCTCGCCGGTGTCCCGGATGCCTTCCAGCGCCTGTGGACTCCGCACCGGATGGCGTACATCAAGGGCGGCCAGCACCAGTTCAAGAATGAAAACGACTGCCCGTTCTGCGTGGGCCCCGGCCGGAGCGATGAGGAAGCCCTCATCGTCTACCGGGGGAAGACCTGTTATGTGGTGCTGAACCTGTTCCCGTACAACCCCGGCCACCTCCTGGTTTGCCCCTACCGGCATGTGCCGGACTACACAGACCTCACGTTGGAGGAGACCGCCGAGTTCGCCGAGCTGACGCAGACCGCGATGAAAGTGCTGCGCAAGGTGTCGAACCCTGGAGGCTTCAACCTGGGCATGAACCAAGGTGTCGTGGGCGGCGCAGGGATCGCGGCGCACCTGCATCAGCACATCGTTCCCCGGTGGGGCGGGGACGGTAATTTCTTCCCGATCATCGCCCAGACTAAAGCCATCACCCAGACCCTCGACGAGGTGCGCCGGCAGGTGGCCGAGGCCTGGCCCGGGGAGACGGATGCTGAATAGGCACGCGCGCGGTTTCTTCACCGCGCTGTTTACACCGCTTGCCCGCTGGCTCCTGAAAATTGGTGTTTCCCCCGACGCCGTCACGGTGGTAGGTACGGTTGGCGTGGTGTCCGGCGCCCTGGTTTTCTACCCGCTCGGCCAGCTGTGGTGGGGAACGCTGTTCA
Source organism: Pseudarthrobacter sp. CCNWLW217 (assembly GCF_037203985.1). Taxonomy (NCBI): domain Bacteria; kingdom Bacillati; phylum Actinomycetota; class Actinomycetes; order Micrococcales; family Micrococcaceae; genus Pseudarthrobacter; species Pseudarthrobacter sp. CCNWLW217. The sequence goes on along the minus strand of NZ_JBBCBT010000014.1, from coordinate 984 downwards.
TTACAGCCTTTATCTTCTCCGATGTGCTGGACGGCATCATGGCCAGGATGCGGGACACCGGCGGGCGGTGGGGGAATTTCCTGGACTCCACGCTTGACAGGATCGCCGACGGTGCACTGTTTGCAGGCCTCGCCATCTGGTTCTTCACCGGTGGCGCGGACCTGGTGATCGGCATTGGAGCGATGGTCTGCCTTGTCCTGGGGATGGTGGTCTCCTACGCGCGTGCCAAGGCCGAATCATTGGGCTTTACCGCAAACGTGGGGATCGCCGAACGCGCCGAACGGCTTGTTTCGGTGCTGGTCGTTACAGGATTCACCGGTCTGGGCCTGCCTCTTATTGTCCTGCAGGCAACCCTCGCAGTGCTTGCCGTTGCCAGCCTCGTCACGGTGATCCAACGCATCGTTTCGGTCCGGCGCCAGTCCCTGGCCGGAGCGGCAACAACGGATGAAGCCTGATTAAGCCCGCCGCCCGCAGTGGGACTAGTATTAGGACTGCCCGGTCAATGGATCCGGCAATCCGGTGCGTGTTCATTTCGGCTTTGTGCCGCCCTCACGCCCGGCGAAGGTCATCTATCTACCCATAGGGGTTTTTGTGTCTACACCTGATGTAAGCAGCGAAGCCGGTTCGTCCGCGAACAGCGTCACGGGCAGCAGCCGTGTGAAGCGCGGCATGGCTGAGATGCTCAAGGGCGGCGTCATCATGGACGTCGTCAACGTCGAACAGGCCCGCATCGCCGAAGACGCCGGTGCCGTGGCAGTGATGGCGCTGGAGCGCGTTCCGGCCGATATCCGTGCCCAGGGCGGCGTGTCCCGCATGTCCGATCCCGACATGATCGACAAGATCATCGACGCCGTGTCCGTGCCGGTCATGGCCAAGGCACGGATCGGCCACTTCGTCGAAGCCCAGATCCTGCAGTCCCTGGGCGTGGACTACATTGACGAGTCCGAGGTCCTGACCCCGGCCGACTACATCAACCACATCGAC
>NZ_JBBCBT010000013.1:0-135197 GCF_037203985.1 Pseudarthrobacter sp. CCNWLW217 | reverse complement strand
TGGCCAAAACAACCAATCAAAAAACAATTGGTATCAACAAACTTGGCACACTATTGAGTTCTCAAACAACAGACACACCCGGCACCACCACAACCAAACAACAGCCATGGATCGCTCCGGAGCAACTTTTCAAACTTACCGGCTGTCTTCCATCTTGTCAAACCGGCATCCGCGACCTTCATCAGCCTGAGGCTTTCGTGTCGGTTTTTTCGGTCTGACTCCGTGGAGCAGCGCGGAAATAAACTCTACCACCACTTTGCCGGGATGGCCAACCATCCCCAAGGAAGGGCCCACCGGCAGAACCTTCGGGGTGCGAAAAAGCCCGGAATCTCAAGGATTCCGGGCTTTTTCAGCGGCCAAAAGTGTCCGCTAGCTCACACGTCAGCAGCGGCACCGGGCTTGAAATAGGCGGCCCCCAGCGGCGGAAGAGTGACAGTCAACGTTGCCGGCTGACCGTCCAGCGGCTCAGCGCTGGCCTTCAGCTCTCCGGCGTTGAGCACCCCCGATCCCCCATAGGCCGGAGAGTCCGTGTTCAGGACTTCCCGCCAAGCACCCTTCGACGGGACACCCAGGGTGAAGCCCACGTGGGGACCACCGGAGAAGTTGATGGCGACGACCAGCGGATTGCCTTTCTTGTCCCACCGGACGAAGGTCAGGACGTTGCGGTCCGCGTCCCCGCCATTGATCCACTGGAAACCGCCGGGTTCGTTGTCCCTCTCGTAGAGCGGAGGCGTTGAACTGTACAGCTCGTTCAGGTCCTTGGTCAGGAGCTGCACGCCACGGTGGGCCGGAATGTCGGCAAGCCACCAGTCCAGGCCGTGCTGTTCAGACCATTCGGCCTCCTGGCCGAATTCTGTGCCCATGAAGATGAGCTGCTTGCCCGGATGGGCCCACTGGTAAGCGAGGAAGGTCCGCAGGTTGGCCAGTTGCTGCCACCGGTCGCCCGGCATCTTCCGGAGCATCGAGCCCTTGCCGTGCACTACTTCATCGTGGCTGATGGGCAGCAGGAAGTTCTCCGTGAACGCGTAGACCAGCGAGAAGGTCACCGTCCCGTGGTGCCACTTGCGGTTGACCGGGTCTTCGGAGGCGTACTTGAGGGAATCGTGCATCCACCCCATGTTCCATTTGAGGCCGAATCCGAGGCCGCTGTGGCTGGTAGGCGCGGTCACGCCGGGGAATGCCGTTGACTCCTCGGCAATCATCACTGCGCCCGGGTGGGTCTTGTACACGGTGGCGTTGACTTCCTGAAGGAACGAGATCGCTTCAAGGTTTTCGCGACCGCCGAAGCGGTTGGGCTGCCACTGGCCGTCTTCGCGGGAGTAGTCCAGGTACAGCATGGAAGCCACGGCGTCCACACGAAGGCCATCGATGTGGAATTCGTCCAGCCAGTACAGCGCGTTGGCCACGAGGAAGTTCCGGACCTCGGTGCGGCCGAAGTCGAAGATCAGTGTTCCCCAGTCGGGGTGTTCGCCCAGGTTGGGGTCGGCGTGCTCGTACAGGGGTTCGCCGTCGAACTGCGCCAGCGCCCAGGCATCCTTGGGGAAGTGGGCAGGTACCCAGTCCAGGAGCACACCGATGCCGGCCTGGTGCAGCGTATCCACCAGGAAACGGAACTCGTCCGGGTGTCCGAACCGCGAAGTGGGGGCAAAGTAGGACGTGACCTGGTAGCCCCAGGACCCTCCGAACGGGTGTTCTGCCACCGGCATGAACTCAACGTGGGTGAACCCGAGCCACTTGACGTACTCCACCAGTTCCTTGGCCAGCTCACGGTAACCGAGGCCAAGCCGCCAGGAGCCAAGGTGGACTTCGTAGACGCTCATGGGCGAATTGTGCGGGTCCCGCTGCGCGCGGGCCTCCATCCATTCGGCGTCCTTGAACGCATAGGAAGGTTCCACTACGCGGGAGGCCGTCAGCGGCGGCACCTCCGTGCCAAAGGCCAGCGGATCAGCCTTTTCCACCCAGTGTCCGGCCTTGGTCTTAATTTCGAATTTGTAGCACGCCCCTGCTAAAACGCCGGGAAGAAACACTTCCCAGACTCCCGAGGAGCCGAGGGACCGCAGGGAGTTTTCGCGGCCGTCCCAGGCGTTGAAGTCGCCCTTGACGCGCACAGCCTGGGCGTTCGGGGCCCATACGGCGAAAGATACGCCGTCAACGTCACCCAGTGGGGATTTGTAGTGCTGGACATGGGCGCCCAGCACCTCCCACAGTTTCTCGTGCCGGCCCTCGCCGATAAGGTGCAGGTCCACTTCCCCCACAGTTGGCAGGTAACGGTACGGTTCGTCCATCGTCAGCGGAGCCGCGCCCGGGTATGTCACTTCGAGCCGGTAGTCCGGCACATGGCCCGGCTGCTCCGGTTCGAGAACGGCAACCCAGACGCCGTGGGCCTCATGGGCCATGGGCACGGCGCCGGATGCCGTCACCACGGACACGGCTTCAGCCAAGTGCTTGATCGTCCGGACTGTCACATGCCCGTGGTCATCCAGATGGGCACCCAGGATGGAGTGCGGCGCATGGTGCTCCCCGTTGGCTACCCTGCCCAGGGTGTCCGGGTCCACATGGAGGGGCACCCGGGGCCGATCGGTACGTGCTGAGCCTGTCATTTTGTTACCTTCCGATGCCGCCCCGGCCTGATCGCCGGAGCCTTTACCGCTGAGCAGCCGCCTGGAGGCGTTAGCTGGAATCGCCAGCCAGTCCGGCCTGTTCCGCAATTCATAAACAACTTCATACAGCGCTTTGTCCAGCCACAATGCCACAAACAGGGGCGAATGGCGGTCGATGGTGCCGGGTGTGACAGATGTGTAGCCGGTGAGGAATGCTTCCGCGCAGTCCTCGACCCACGATTCCGGTACGAGCGCGCCTTCCTGTTCGCGTTCGGCGGCCCCCGCAGCGTAGTCGAACGAGCGGAGCATCCCTACGACATCGCGCAGCGGGACGTCCGGGAAATTACGTTCGGCGATAGGCCGGAGGGGTTCGCCCTCAAAGTCCAAAATCGCCCATCGCGCAGCTTCTCCGCCGCGTCCGGGCACCTGGAGGATCTGGCCAAGGTGGAGATCGCCGTGGATCCGTTGCAGCGGACCTGCGGGAACGCCGTCGAGCGCGCTCAGCAGGGCGTCGAGTTCCCGGTCATAAGGCCCGACGGCGGCGCCAGCCTCCGTCCACGTCTTCCGGACGCGTTCGGCTACTCCTGGTGCGATGACCGCGCCCGGGACCGCTTCATCAGACACGCCCAAGGCCTCCGCGAGGCGGCGGTGGACAGTTGCCGTCGCGGCTCCCAGGGCATGGGCCTCCGCGGTGAAGTCTGTTCCGGTGCGGGCAGCGTCCACAGCGAGCCGCCAGGCGTCCCGTCCGCCGGCGAGGAACTCGTGCGCGACGGCAAGTTCACCGTGGGCCACGGAATAGGAGTTTGCCCCGGGGACATTCCATTCGCCGCGGACCCAGCCCAAGGTGGCGGGAACCTCCGAGGTGCCGGCCGCAGTCAGTGCGGCCCCCACTTCGACTTCGGGGTTTGCTCCGTTGGACAGCACGCGGAAGAATTTCACGATCGCCGCCGACTCGCCGTCGTCCACGATCACTGAACTGTTGGACTGCTCCCCGGACAGCACTTTCACTACGCCGTGTGCCGTGGGCAGACGGTAGTCGGACGGCGACCGGTAGCCGGCCGCATTCCCTGCAATTGCTGCACTGGCGGTACGGATCAGTTCCAGCCAGGCGGCCACAAAGTCAGGATCGTGAACGGCATCGTATACCCAGGGCCATTCATCGTCCGCGGCGTCATGGCCAACCAGCGCGCGCTCCAGTTCGCCGGCCTGCCCTGCACGCCGGCTCAGCGGAACCTGGAGCACATCGGTCCGCCGACCGCCGTCGGCCGTTGCCGACGTGACAGCCAGGAGGAAAACCTCCAGCCGGGCCATCGCCGAGCGGTCTGCCAAGCCAAGGCCGCCCACCTGTTCCAAGGAGAAGTCGGCTGTCTTGACCGGGAACCAGCGTTGGCGCGGGAGCCATTCCTGCAGCAGCGCAGCCAGGGCCGGGGTGAGGATCGGCTCGCTCATATCAGTTCTCGATGGACAGGATTGGGAGCGCTTGCGTGTAAGGCGAAGCCGGGTTAGAAGCTGCCGAACGGATCCGCAGCCAGAAGAAATCGTGGCTGCCGAGCGTCAACGTCAGCGTGCCATCCCCATCGACTCCGGGGAAGGGCTGACCGCCGAAGACATCGCGGAGGCCGCGGCCCGCAAACTGGGGAATACGGAGTTTCGTAGCCACCGGATGCTGGGAGAGGTTGAAGGCGCAGAGAATCGTCTCGCCGTCCTCCCCCGCGGTGTTGTCGTCCGAGAGTTCCCGAAGATAGGCCACCACGGCATCGTGATCGGCCTCAACGTGCTTGAACGCCCCCAGTCCGAAGGCCGGGTGGTTCTTGCGGACGCTGAGGATTTGCCGCGTCCAGCGGAGCAAGGATCCCGAATGGGCTGCCTCCGCCTCGACGTTGGCCATGCTGTAGTTATACACAAGCGACTGGATCACCGGTAGATAAAGTTTCCCGGGGTCGGCGTTGGAGAATCCCGCGTTACGGTCCGGGTTCCACTGCATCGGCGTGCGGACTGCGTCGCGGTCCTCGAGCCAGATGTTGTCCCCCATGCCGATCTCGTCCCCGTAGTACAGGAACGGGCTTCCGGGCAAGGACAGCAGGAGCGCGTTGATCAGTTCAATCTCCGCCCGGGAGTTGTCCAGCAACGGTGCCAGCCGCCGCCGGATGCCAATGTTTGCCCGCATGCGCGGGTCCGGTGCGTACCACCCGAGCATTGCGGCGCGCTCGTCCGCGGTGACCATTTCGAGGGTCAGTTCATCGTGGTTGCGCAGGAACGTCCCCCACTGTGCCCCGTCCGGGATCTCGGGGGTGTCGTGCATGGTCGCGATGATGGGTGCGGCCTTCTGGTCCCGGAGCGCGTAGTAGAGGCGGGGCATGATGGGGAAGTGGAACGCCATGTGGCATTCGGGCTCTTCCTCCGTACCGAAATACTCCACCACTTCGTTCGGCGGCTGGTTGGCCTCGGCGATGATGACACGGCCCGGGTAGCTCTCGTCGACCATTCTCCGCAGCTTCCGCAGGAAGTCGTGCGTGGCTGGCAAGTTCTCGCAGTTGGTGCCCTCCTCTTCGAAGAGGTAGGGAATGGCGTCGGCGCGGAAGCCGTCAATGCCCTGGTCCAGCCAGAACCGGACCACGTCGAACAGCGCTTCGATAACCTTGGGATTTTCGAAGTTCAGGTCGGGCTGGTGGCTGAAGAAGCGATGCCAGAAAAACTGCCGCCGGATGGGGTCGAAGGTCCAGTTGGATTCTTCCGTGTCCACAAAGATGATGCGCGCATCCTGGTACTTTTCGTCGGTATCGCTCCAGACGTAGAAGTCGCCGAACGGGCCGTCGGGATCCTTGCGTGATTCCTGGAACCAGGGGTGCTGGTCCGATGTGTGGTTCAGCGGGAGGTCGATAATGACCCGTACGCCACGGGCATGTGCCTCGGCCACCAGGCGTTTGAAGTCGCTGATGGTGCCAAATTCATCCAGCACGGAGTTGTAGTCCGAGATGTCGTAGCCACCATCGCGCAACGGGGACTGGAAGAACGGCGGCAGCCACAGGCAGTCCACTCCGAGCCACTGCAGGTAGTCAAGCCTGTCGATCAGGCCGCTGAAGTCACCGGACCCATCGCCGTTCGCATCCGCAAAGGCCCTGACCAGCACTTCATAGAACACGGCCTTCCGGTACCAATGCGGGTCGTGTTGAAGTCCTGGCGCGTTCAGTTCGAACGTGCTCTTAGGAGTGAAATGCTGGCCGGATCCTTGCGGGTTGAAACTCACTGATGCATTCTCCTCACGCTCAAGATGTGTGCGGGCTCGACGTGCGAGTCCAGGCGGACGTAGTTGTATTCGCCCCATTCCCAGGTTTCACCGGTAATGAGATCCTCCACCCGGAAGCCGCCGTTGGACGACAGGTCCTCCGGATCGAGCTCCAGCGCTGCCAAGTCAAGGGAGACGGTGCTTTCCCTGGTTCCGTGCGGATCTACGTTGACTACCACGATGATGGTGTCCTTGGTGCCGTCCGGGAGGGTCTTGTGCTTGGAGTACACCACCGTGGCGTCATCAGTGCTGTGATGCACCGTCAGGTTCTGCAGGTCCTGCAGCGCCGGATGGGCGTGCCGGATCGCGTTAAGCCGGGTGATGTAGGGCGCCAGCGTGCGCCCTGATTCCGCAGCGGCGTCCCAGTCGCGTGCCTTGTACTCGAACTTTTCGTTGTCGATGTACTCCTCAGCGCCGGGCCGGGCAACGTGTTCATACAGTTCGTAACCGGCGTAGACACCCCATAGCGGGCTGGCAGTGGAAGCCAGGGCTGCGCGGATCTTGAAGGCCGCCGGGCCGCCGAACTGGAGGTACTCCGTCAGGATGTCCGGGGTGTTGACGAAGAAGTTGGGCCGGAAGAAGGCGGCCGACTCATGGCTGACTTCGGTGAAGTAGCTTTCGAGTTCCTTCTTGGTGTTCCGCCAGGTGAAGTAGGTGTAGGACTGCTGGAATCCTGCCCGGCCCAGCGCGTGCATCATCGCCGGCCTGGTGAAGGCCTCGGCGAGGAACACCACACCGGGGACCTTTTTGTTGACTTGGGCAATGAGCCATTCCCAGAACCAGACGGGCTTGGTATGCGGATTATCCACGCGGAAAATCTTGACGCCGTGGCTGACCCACAGCAGCACAATCCGGAGGATTTCCTTTGACAGGCCCTCCGGGTCATTGTCGAAATTCAGGGGATAAATATCCTGGTATTTTTTGGGCGGGTTTTCTGCATAGGCGATGCTGCCGTCAACACGCGTGGTAAACCATTCCGGATTGCTTTCCACCCAGGGGTGGTCAGGGGCGGCCTGGAGAGCCAGGTCCAGCGCGACTTCCAGCCCGAGTTCGTTGGCCCGGGCGACGAAGGCATCAAAGTCCTCGAAGGTACCCAGGTCCGGGTGGATGGCATCGTGGCCACCTTCCTTGGCGCCGATGGCCCAGGGCGAGCCGGGGTCGTGGGGCCCGGCGATCAGGGTGTTGTTGGGCCCCTTCCGGTGCTGCACACCGATCGGGTGGATGGGCGGCATGTAGAGCACGTCAAAGCCCATGGCGGCCACGGCGTCCAGCCGCTTGGCTGCGGTCCGGAAATTGCCCGAGGTCCAGGCACCCGTGGAGTGATCCCGGACGGCTCCCTCCGAACGTGGGAAGAATTCGTACCAGGCGCCGCGGCCGGCGAGGTCGCGTTCGACGAAGAGGGGGTACTGCTCGGACACGGTAACCAGTTCACGGATCGGTTGGCGGTCAACGACGGCGGCAACTTCCGGGCTGAAGCCCGCGGCCAGCCGCTCCTCGTCGGTGAGGGATGCGTTGGCCAGCATGGAAGCGGCCATCCGCAGGGTCCGGCGGTCGGACGCGTTGCGGAAGGATTCCTCGGCGGCTTCGGATAGCAGCGCCGCTCCCTCTGCCAGCATCAGCTCGACGTCGATCCCGGCTGCAACCTTCACTTCGGCGTTGTGATGCCATGTTCCATAGCGGTCGTGCCAGGCCTCGATGAGGAAAGTCCAGTTTCCCGTGCCCGACGGCGTGAGGATACCTTCCCAGCGGTCCGTCCCCATCCCCCGTTCCCCACGCGGGGCTGCGAGCCTGACCCGCTGGCGTTCCTTGCCCTTGGGGTCCAGGAGGACGGCGCTGACTCCGAGCATGTCATGGCCTTCACGGAATGCAGTGGCTCCCACCACGATTCCTTCGCCCGGCAACGCCTTGGCGGGAAACTTTCCTCCCTCCACCACGGGCTGCACGTCGGTGATGGGAAAACGGCCAAACCGCAGACCGTCAGTGATGCGGCCCTTCGGCTTTTGCTTTGCTGCTGCACTGGTACCTGATTTAGTCGTCACAGGCTCGACGTTAGCGAGAAATCACCGAGATTGCTAAGCCTGCGCAGTTTTTCACGTGGGCGATTCGACTTTTCCGGGGCCTCATCTGTCATTTACCTAAAAGAAAGCTAAAGCTGTTCCGGCCGCCCATGTTGTCGATTAGTGTGGCGCAGGTGAAGGCAATCCGCAGATTTACCGTCCGAACCGTTCTCCCTGAACCGATCAGGCCGCTGGCCCGGTTGGCTACCAACCTGCGCTGGTCCTGGCACCGGCCCACCCGCGAACTTTTCGCGGGCCTGCACCCCAAGGTCTGGGAGGAAAGCGGCCAGGATCCCGTGAGCTTCCTCGGGCTGGTAAGCCGCGAAGAGTTCCAGCGCCTGGCAGCAGACCAGTCAGTGGTGGAGCGCGTACGCGCAGCCGAGGAGGACCTCGACCGGTACCTCGAGGAGCCACGCTGGTACCAGGGCTTGGGATCCGACGCTCCAACCTCCATCGCCTACTTTTCGCCGGAGTTCGGTATCACCGAGGTGCTCCCGCAGTACTCGGGAGGCCTCGGCATCCTGGCGGGCGACCACCTGAAGGCGGCCTCGGACCTTGGCGTCCCCCTGATCGGTGTTGGCCTGCTCTACCAGGCGGGGTACTTCAAGCAGTCGCTCTCGCGCGACGCCTGGCAGCAAGAGACTTATCCGGTACTGGATCCTGACGGACTGCCGCTGACCCTGCTGCGCGAACCATCGGGTGACGGTAACGGCCGCCCCCTCCAGATCTCTCTCCCGCTCCCCAACGGCCGGCGGCTGCTGGCACACATCTGGCGTGCCGACGTCGGACGCGTTCCCCTCCTGCTCCTGGACTCAAACGTTCCCGGCAACGACGACGCCGCGCGCGGAATCACCGACCGCCTGTACGGCGGCGGCGGGGACCACCGGCTCCAGCAGGAACTCCTCCTGGGCATGGGAGGCGTGAAGGCGCTGCGGGCATACCAGCGCCTCACGGGCCGTGACGCCCCGGAAGTGTTCCACACCAACGAAGGCCACGCAGGATTCCTCGGAATTGAACGCATCCAGGAACTGATGTCCGGCGAGGACGCGCTGAGCTTTGAAGAGGCCCTGGCGGCCGGCCGCGCCTCCACGGTTTTCACCACCCACACGCCGGTCCCGGCTGGCATCGACCGGTTCGAGGTTTCGCAGATCCAGCACTTCTTCCAGGCCGGGCTCGCTCCGGCGGTACCGGTGGACAGGATCCTTGAACTGGGCCGCGAGAACTACGCCGACGGCAACCCTTCGGTTTTCAACATGGCAGTGATGGGGCTGCGGCTCGCGCAGCGGGCCAATGGCGTTGCCAAGCTCCATGGCGAAGTGTCCCGCGGCATGTTCTCCGCCCTCTGGCCGGGGTTCGACCACTCCGAGGTGCCCATTACGTCGGTGACGAACGGCGTGCATGTGCCCACCTGGGTGGACGGACGGATCTCCAAATTGGCCAGGGAGCAGTTCGGCACGGAGGCTGAGGCCAACGGCCGGTGGGACCTGGCATACAACGTCAGCGACGCCGATGTCTGGGCCCTGCGCCGGGCGATGCGTGCGGCGCTGGTGGAGGACGTCCGCCGCCGCCTCCGCGCTGCCTGGAAGAAGCGTGGGGCCGCCGACGCCGAACTCGGCTGGACCGACACCGTGCTGGACCCCGACGTGTTGACGATCGGCTTTGCCCGCCGCGTGCCCACGTACAAGCGACTGACGCTGATGCTGCGCGAACCAGACCGGCTGAAGGCACTGCTGCTGCACAAGGAGCATCCCATCCAGCTGGTCATCGCCGGCAAGTCCCACCCGGCCGATGACGCCGGCAAGAAGATGATCCAGGAACTGGTCCGCTTCACCGACGATCCTGAAGTCCGGCACCGGATCGCTTTCCTGCCCAACTACGACATCGCCATGGCCCGCACGCTGTTCCCCGGCTGCGACGTCTGGCTCAACAACCCCCTCCGGCCCTTGGAGGCCTGCGGTACGTCCGGGATGAAGGCTGCCATCAACGGTTCGCTGAACCTTTCAGTGCTCGATGGCTGGTGGGACGAAATGTACGACGGCGAAAACGGCTGGGCGATCCCTACCGCCAACAACGGTGCGTCCCCCGAGGAACGCGACGACATTGAGGCGGCCGCACTCTATGAACTGCTGGAAACCCAGGTGGCGCCGCGCTTCTACGGGAACACCGTCTCCGAAGACGCCGGCGCAGCAGGCCCCTCGGAATCCGGCACTGAAAAAGTCCCCACGCACTGGGTGTCCATGATCAAACACACGCTCTCGCACCTGGGCCCTGCTGTGTCGGCCGAACGGATGCTTCGCGACTACGTGAACATGCTGTACCGGCCGGCAGCCGAAGCGGGCCGCAGGGCTGTCACGGATTCGTACGCCCAGGCCCGGGATCTGGCGGCCTGGACTGCCGAGGTCCGCGCCGCCTGGCCGCTGATCCATGTGGAGCACGTGGATTCCGTGGGCGTTTCAGAAGACCCGCAGATTGGCGACACCCTGCAGGTCAACGCCTATGTGGCCCTCCATACGCTCGCCCCTGAAGATGTCTCGGTGGAGGTGGCCTACGGACGGGCCGAAGAGAACGACACCCTTGCAGACGTCACGGTGATGGAGCTTAAGCCGCAGGAGGATCTCGGCGGCGGACGGCACCTGTTCAGCGGGTCACTGCTCATTGACCGGGCGGGCTCGTTCGGCTACACGGTCCGGGTCCTGCCCACGCACGAGGCACTGGCTTCCAAGGCGGAACTGGGGCTGATCGTCAACGCCTGATATTGGCTCTGACCCAGCCGGCGCGTGAGCGCGCCGGCTGGGTCAGAGCAGCACTGCCGTGACGTTGAGGTCTTTGCCGGCGTAGCTTTCGGCGTCCTGGAGGATCTCGCAGATGATGCCGAAGGACCGGTCGCCCCGGAATGGCGCGGCCACCTGCCACAGGACGGTGACGGGCAGATGGCCGTCGTCCGTGATGCTGTCCGCAAAATCGTGGAGCGAATCGTTGAGGGCATCCAGATTGATGCCGTCGTGCTCCGGGAAGTTCAGGACTTCGCCGAAGGTCTCAAGCACGGCTTTCTTGCTGTCGGCAGCCGGCACCACAAGGCTGCGACGGCCGGCGTCTGCGACCTGCTCCTGCAGCTCTTCCAGGGTCCAGGTGTCAGCGGAATAGATCTTCATAGTTTGCCTAGCTGCCTTCTGCTGACTACGTGCGGTAGATGTTGATCGAGTTCGCCTGAACCACATCCGATTCACCCGAGGCCACAACGCTTCCCTGGCGCAACTCATGCAGCGGGGACGTTGTGAGCCTGAGCTCAAATAACCTGTGCGGCGTGCCGTCGTCATTGGTGACCTGGGGCAGGGTGATCTTCACGTCAGTGTTGCTGCCGTTGACCACCACCAGCCCGGCCAGCGTTCCGTCGTCCGAGCCGAGCAGGAGTTGCATGGTCCGGTGACGCGGGTCATGCCAGCGGTCCATGGACATGGGTTCCCCGGACTGATCAAACCAGAAGAGGTAGGACTGCTCATCCCGGACAGGGAAGTCGTGGGGCTGGCTGGCCAGGAATTCCTTGCGCAGCCTGATGTACCTCTTGGTGCTGCGCAGCATTTCATGGGACTCAGGGGTCCGCGTCCAGTCCACCCAGGCGATCGGGTTGTCCTGGCAGTAGGCGTTGTTGTTCCCCTGCTGGGTCCTGGCCAGTTCATCCCCTGCCGTGATCATGGGCACGCCCATGGAGATCATCAGGGACGCCATCAGGTTGCGCCGGGATTGCGCGCGCTCGGCCAGGATTGACTCGTTCTCAGTGCGCCCCTCGAAACCGTGGTTGTAGCTGCGGTTATCGCCGTGGCCATCCCGGTTCTGCTCACCGTTGGCTTCATTATGCTTGCGGTCATAGGAGACCAGGTCATTGAGCGTGAAGCCGTCGTGGGCCGTGATGAAGTTGAGCGAGGCCAGCCGGGAGCGCCCCGACCCTTCAAACAGCCCGGCAGAACCGGACAATGCGTCGGCCAGCCTTGCGACCGAACCGCCCTGGCCGCCGGCTTCGATGGCGGCGCGGTCAGCGAGCCAAAAAGACCGCACGCCGTCCCGGAAGTGGTCGTTCCAGTCCACCCACCCGCCGGGGAAACGCCCGGTTTGCCAGCCCCCGTAACCCACGTCCCACGGCTCGGCAATGAGTTTCACGTCCGACAACACCGGATCCGCCGCGATGGCCACCAGGAACGGGTGCCGGGGATCAAATTCGTTGGCCGCGTTCCGGCACAGCGTTACGGCAAGGTCGAACCGGAAGCCATCGATGTGGAATTCGTCCACCCAGTACCGGAGGGAGTCGAGCACCAGCTGCACCACACGGGGTTCGCCAAAATTCAGGGTGTTTCCGCAGCCGGTGGTGTCCACATACCGGCCGTGTCCGTCCGTCCGGTAATACTTGTCCTCGCCAAGGCCACGGAAGCTTAGCGCCGGCCGGTCAGGCCCGCCCTCAGCCGTGTGGTTGTAGACAACATCCAGGATCACTTCCAGCCCGGCTGCATGGAGCAGCTTGACCATGCCCTTGAACTCATCCTGGATGGCCTGCGGGCCGGCTTCCTGAGCGGACCGGGTGGCGTAGCTGGGATGGGGCGCGAAGAAGGCGGCGGTGTTGTAGCCCCAGTAGTTGGTCAGGGCAAGGTTCTGGAGGTGGGGTTCGTCAAGGTGGAAATGCACGGGCAGCAGCTGAACGGAAGTGATCCCCAGGCTCTTGAGGTGCTCGATGATGGCCGGGTGCGCCATGCCGGCGTACGTGCCACGGAGTTCCTCGGGCACGTCCGGGTGAAGCATGCTCTGACCTCGGACATGGGCCTCGTAAATGATCGTGTTCCGCCAGTGGGTCCGAGGGCGTGCGTCGTTGCCCCAGTCGAAATCGGCGGCCATCCTGACGTTAGTCAGGAATCCCTCCCGCTGGTCCACCGCCCTGCCGTAAGGATCGAGCAGCAGCGGCTGCCCGCCGTCGTCGTCCAGGTCAAGGGTGGGGACTGAGAGCGGCAGCGATTCCTCTTTGGACGTCGCCCGGAACCCATATCGCGACCCGATGGGGAAACCATCGACGATGCCGTGGTGGACGCCGTGGGTGACGTTTGGCAGCGCCTTGAGCTGCCATTCACCGCCCGGAGCCTTGTACGCGATCTCCAGGCTGGCCACGCCAGGCGCGTACACGGCCACGTTCGCGCGGGACTGCGGAACATGGCCGCCCCCGTTGTCCGGGCGCGGAACGCTGACACCGAGGGGACGCGCCGTGGAGGCGTCCATGGTGGAAGCAGTGTCGAAAAGCGGCATAACCATCACCTAAATATTAGCCGCCGGCGCGAAAATGCCAGTGCTTCCAGTTATGTGACGGTGCCCCCTTAAGCAGCCGCCACCCTTCATCCGTACGCTGCGGTGTTACTTCGTGGCGCGCTGCCGGGAAACCTCGTAAAGGGAAATGCCTACGGCCATTGAGGCGTTCAGCGATTCCATCGCGGAGTCGATCGGGATGGAGACGATTTGGTCGCAGTTTTCCCGGACCAGGCGGCTTAGGCCCTTGCCTTCGGATCCAACCACGATGCACACCGGTTCCGTCGCAAGGGTGAGATCCGGCAGCGAAACGTCGCCGTCACCGTCGAGCCCGAGGACGAAGATGCCCATGTTCTTGAACTGCTTCAGGGCGCTGTTCAGGTTGGCGGCGCGTGCCACCGGGACCCGTACTGCCGCGCCGGCGCTGGTCTTCCAAGCCGAGGCTGTGACGCCGACGGACCGGCGTTCAGGGACAATGACGCCGTGGCCGCTGAAGGCTGAAACGGAGCGGATGATGGCGCCGAGGTTGCGGGGATCGGTAATGCCGTCCAAGGCCACAAACAGCGGCGCGTTAGGGACGTGGCCCTTCTTCCAGCGATCCACTGTTTCCTCCGCCAGGTCATACGCATCCTGGTACTCGTAAGGCGGAATCTGAAGGACCAGACCCTGGTGGACGGCGTCATCGGTCATACGGTCCAGCTCGGGCTTGCCGGTTTCCAGCAAAGGGATGCCACGTTCGGCCGCGATCTTGAGGGACTCCTTGACGCGGTCATCCATTTCGATCCGGATAGCGATGTGCAGTGCCTTGGCGGGGATGCCCGCACGCAGTGCCTCCACCACGGAGTTGCGGCCGGTGACGACCTCTTCGGTAGCCCGTCCCTTGGGACCGGTCCGGGCCGCGCCGGCGCTGCGGGCGCCGGTCCCGCGCTTGGCGGCCGACCTCTCCGCCAACTGCTTGCTCTTGTGGGCCTTGTGGTAAGGGCGGTCCTCCGCCTTGGGCGTGGGGCCCTTGCCTTCGAGGGCCTTACGGCCGTGACCACCGGTTCCGATGGTTGGGCCCTTCTTCGCTTTAACCGATCGGCGACCATTGTTGGCCATTGTGTTCCACCCTTGATTGTTTGACTGAGTCTGCCTACCAGTCTACTGAATCAAGTAAAATCGCCGGTTCAGTCCCGCTGCAGGCTCCAGGTGGCACCGTCGGGGCCGTCCTCGACGGCGATTCCGGCTGCCTTAAGCGTGTCCCGGATGGCGTCCGAGGCTGCCCAGTCCTTGGAGGCCCGGGCCTGGGCGCGGGCCACGAGCTGGGCTTCAACGAGCACACCGAGCGCCTCCGCTTCCCGGCTGTCCCCTGCGTCGGAGCCTGCAACGGCGTTCAGGCCCAGGACTTCAGTCATGAGGCTCACCATGCGCTTGGCCGCGAGGGCAATGACGTCGTCAGAGGCAGCCAAGGCGGCGTTGCCGGCTCGGACAACCTGATGTAGAGCGCCGAGAGCCCTCGGAATATTTAGGTCATCATCCATGGCCGCTTCGAACTCTTCGAACAATTCATCGATGGGCGACCATGTTGAAGACTTTACGTCGCCGAAGTCGCTGTATTTTGCCGCTGCCTTGGCCTGGAATCCATCAATGCGTTCGACGGCGGCCGCAGCCTCCTCCAGGGAGGTGGGCCGGTAGTCCAACACGGAGCGGTAGTGCGCCTGCCCCAGGTAATACCGGACGACGCGCGCCGGGGCCAGTTGCAGCATCTCGGCAGGGCTGACGGTGTTGCCGATGGACTTGGACATCTTTTCGCCCTGGTACGTGACCATGCCGTTGTGCATCCAGAAGTTGGCAAAGCCGTGGCCTGCTGCCTGGGACTGGGCCATCTCGTTCTCGTGGTGCGGGAAGCGCAGGTCCAACCCGCCTCCGTGGATGTCGAATTCGGTGCCAAGGTATTTGGTGACCATGGCAGAGCATTCCAGGTGCCAACCCGGGCGGCCGGCGCCCCAAGGCGAGGCCCAGCTGGCCGTCGTCGGCTCTCCCTCTTTGGAGCCCTTCCACAACGCGAAGTCACGGGGGTCTTTCTTTCCCCGCGGATCGGCATCCTGGGAGCCCTGCATGTCATCGATGTTCTGGCGGGTCAAGGATCCATACCGGTCCCAGGATCGCACGTCGAAATAGACGTCGCCGGAGTCATCCAGCGCGGGATAGGCGTGGCCACGGTCGATCAACTGCTGGATCAGTGCATGCATCTCGGGAATGTGTCCGGTGGCACGCGGCTCATACGTCGGCCGGGACACGCCAAGGGTGTCATAGGCCTTGAGGAACTCCTGCTCGTAACGGTAGGCCAATGCCCACCACTCCTCCTCGCGGAGCTCCCCCGGTTCGGGCGAAAAACCCGGCGCGAAGGACGCCTCAGACTTGGCAAGGATCTTGTCATCGATGTCGGTGACATTCCTGACAACCGTGACGCGGTACCCGCGGTACGTGAGCCAGCGGGTGAGCTGGTCGAACGCAATGGCGGAACGGATGTGTCCGACATGGGGCATGCCCTGGACGGTAGCGCCGCAGTAGTAGAGGCTCGCCTTGCCCGGTTCGAGGGGGACGAAGTCTCGGACTTCGGCGGATGCTGTGTCGTAAAAGCGCAGGGTCACCGCTCCAGATTAGCCGAAGAGTGCACGTTACCCAGGGGATACACCAGCGCGGTGGCCATGGCCGAGATACCCTCACCCCTGCCAGTGAACCCCAGCCCGTCGCTGGTGG
Source organism: Pseudarthrobacter sp. CCNWLW217 (assembly GCF_037203985.1). Lineage (NCBI taxonomy): Bacteria > Bacillati > Actinomycetota > Actinomycetes > Micrococcales > Micrococcaceae > Pseudarthrobacter > Pseudarthrobacter sp. CCNWLW217. The sequence goes on along the minus strand of NZ_JBBCBT010000013.1, from coordinate 119,232 downwards.
TGGCCGTGACGCTGACCGGAGCGCCAGCAGCTTCACTCAGGACGCGCTGGGATTCTTCCCGCCGTGGCCCGAATTTGGGTCGGTTGCCCACAAACTGCACGGCGACGTTGCCGATCTCGAAACCGGCAGCCCGCACGATCCTGGCCGCCTCGGCAAGGAGCGTTACGCCGGAGGCACCGGCAAATTCGGGGCGGTCCGTTCCGAAGTGGGTTCCCAAGTCTCCGATTCCAGCCGCCGAGAACAGTGCGTCTGCCGCGGCGTGGGCTACGGGGTCCCCATCAGAGTGGCCTGCAAGGCCACGTTCACCCTCCCAGTGGAGCCCTCCGAGCCACAATGGGCGGGGTTTGTCCGCGGGGGCGAAGGCATGCACGTCCAGCCCGATTCCAGTGCGCGGCAGGATCATGTTGTCCTGTCCCATGTTCAGCCTTCCACCCAGCGGGTGCCCAGCGGCCCCTCCAGGAGCCCTTCGGCGAGGATCAGGTCCAGAGGCGTGGTGATTTTCAGTGACTGGGTTGAGCCACGGACGGCGAAGACCTGCGTGCCCACCATTTCCACGAGCATGGCGTCGTCCGTGACCGCTGCCGACTGCTTCTCATCCAAAGCCCGGGACGCCTCATGCGCCGTCAGGAGGGTGCTGAGCTGGAAACCCTGAGGCGTTTGGACCGCGCGGAGTTCCTCCCGCGGCGCGGTCCCAGTGACGATTTCCGGCGCCAACGCGCTGTCCTGGCCCGTGGTGGCGGCGACCGTCTTGACGGTGTCCACCACCGGGATAGCGGGGATGACCGCTGCGGCCCCGGCGGCCAACGCGTCGGCGACCCGGTGGAAGACGGATTCGGGAGTGAGCGCCCGCGCGGCATCGTGCACCAGGACCGCCTCAATACCTTCCATCAGGACAGCGATGCCGGCCCGGACGGAGTCCGCACGTGTGGCGCCGCCGTCAACGATCGTCAGGACAGGACCGCCGTCGGCCAGTTCCTCCCGGAAGTCCTCGCAAAGCCGGCGGAGGCCGTCGTCGCCAGCCGGCAGGGCAACACAGACCTGGCTGCTGATTCCGGACGCGACGACGCCGCGCAGGGCATGGGTCAGAAGGGGTTCGCCGCCCAGCGGCACGGCGGCTTTTGGCATGCCGTAGCCGAGCCGCTGCCCTGAACCTGCGGCCACCAGGATCACTGCGGTGACAAGGCGGTTGGGTGTTTCACTCATGCGGACTAGCCTACGTCCCCGGGGGCAGCCCCGGCCGGACCTGCATCCGGGCAAAAAGAAACCCCGGCGACACTTGCGTGCCACCGGGGTTCAATTCTTAGGAAGCCAGGACCTCGTCGAGAACGCTGGCAGCCTTCTCTTCGTCGGTCTTTTCGGCCAGCGCCAATTCTGAAATCAGAATCTGCCGGGCCTTGGCCAGCATTCGCTTCTCACCTGCGGAAAGGCCCCGATCGTGATCGCGGCGCCAGAGGTCGCGGACGACCTCAGCTACCTTGATGACGTCACCGGAAGCAAGCTTCTCCAGATTTGCCTTGTATCTGCGTGACCAGTTGGTGGGCTCTTCAGTGAACTCGGCACGGAGCACATCAAATACGTGCTCCAGGCCTTCCTTGCCCACTACGTCCCGGACCCCAACAAGGTCAACGTTTTCTGCTGGAACTTCAATGGTCAGATCACCCTGAGCCACCTTGAGCTTGAGATACATTTTCTCTTCGCCCTTGACGGTGCGCATCTTGATTTCTTCAATTTTTGCAGCACCGTGGTGAGGGTAAACTACTGTCTCGCCGACCTCAAATACCATGTGGACATTCCCCTTTCCCGCAGACCAGTTTATCACGATTCGGGCATATGACTGGCCGCGAAAGGGGCCCGGAACCGCATGAATACGCGGAAAATGGGCAGAATCGACCCCCTTGAACCCCTTGACGGATGCAGATAATAGTGCATCGAAGGGGCGCTGCCAAGGGCAATGTGACCATCCGGAATCCGCGTTTGGGCGGGTTTGCGGATAGGCTATGGGCTGAATAATGTTCCAAGACTCTTGAGGAGTACGTGACGTGCGTTTCACTGCGATGAACCGGGCCCAGCGCGGCAAACTGGCAATGGCGGCAGCTGCCCTGGGCCTCGGCCTGGTGACCGTGACCGGGTGCGGCTACATCACCCCCCAGCAGACTTCGCACCAGTACTCCGCGTCGGATGGCATCCGCGCGGACCTGGGCCCCCTGCAGCTGCGGAACTTCCTGATCGTTTCTGCAGGCGAAGACCAGCCCGGCCGCCTGCTCGGGGCGGTGTACAACTCGTCGTCAAAGGACGTCAAGCTGACGGTCAACGGTGCTGAAGGCTCGCAGACGCAGGTATCTGTGAAGGCAAACTCGTACACGCTGCTCAACGACTCGACCGACGAAGCGATCCTCAGCACCAGCGGCGGTATTGCCGGCTCCCTGGTGCCGGTCAAGGTCACCGAAAGCGGCACCAACGTGACTGACACCATCGACGTCCCCGTCCTGGACGCAACCCTGGAAGAGTACAAGGAGTATGTCCCGGGCGGCGGCGAGCCCACCGGAACGAGCTCGCCGACGCCGACGCCGTCGACCTCCTCTGCGGCCGCAGCGCACTAGGCACTTTCCGGGTCCGGAACCCGAACGTACAAAGGAGGGGCTCCCCGTCGGGAGCCCCTCCTTTGTGCTTCCGGCCGCACGCGTCCGGCGCTGTCCATCCGGTCTTAGGCAGCCAGCCGGCTCAGGGTTCGAACTTGTAGCCGAGGCCGCGGACCGTCACCAGGAACCGCGGCGCCGACGGGTCCGGCTCAATCTTGCTCCGCAGCCGCTTGACATGGACGTCAAGGGTCTTGGTGTCGCCAACGTAGTCGGAGCCCCAGACCCGGTCGATGAGTTGGCCACGCGTCAGGACGCGCCCCGAGTTCCGGAGCAGCATTTCGAGCAATTCGAACTCCTTCAGGGGCAGCAGCACCTGTTCGCCGCCCACGCTCACCACATGCCGCTCGATGTCCATCCGGACAGGTCCGGCCTGAACCGTGGAGGAGATCAGCTCTTCCGGTTCGCCCTGGCGGCGGAGCACAGCCCTTACCCTGGCTACCAGCTCGCGGGAGGAATACGGCTTGGTCACGTAGTCGTCGGCGCCCAACTCCAGGCCCACTACTTTGTCGATCTCGGAATCCTTGGCGGTCAGCATAATGACCGGGACACCGGACCGCTGCCGGAGCTGCCGGCACACTTCAGTCCCGGACAGGCCCGGGAGCTGTAGGTCCAGCAGAACCAGGTCGGCCCCGTTGCGGTCGAATTCGGTGATGGCGTCCAGGCCGTTGTCCACGACCTCCACCTCGAAGCCTTCCTTGCCCAGCAAATAGGACAGCGGGTCGCTGAACGACTCTTCGTCCTCAACTATCAAGATCCTGCTCAAGCGCTAGCTCCTTGTTCGTGTGCGCCGGCGGCGCGGGATTCATGGGTCTGCTGGGCGGCGTGGTTCCGGGACCGTGCAAAGGACGGGCTGGGGGCCGGTTCGTCCTCGACGTCCTGCCCCTCCATTTCCGGAAGCCGCAGTGTAAAGGTGGAGCCTTGGCCGGGCTGGGACCACAGGGTGACCTCGCCACCGTGGTTTGAGACAACGTGCTTGACGATGCTCAGTCCAAGACCTGTTCCGCCGGTGTGCCGGGAACGTGCCGCGTCCACGCGATAGAAACGCTCGAACACGCGCTCCTGGTCCTCCGGGGACAATCCTTCGCCCTGGTCAGTCACTGAGATGGCGATGAGTCCTTCCTTGGCACGGACACCCACCCCCACCCGGGTGTTCTCCGGCGAGTACCGGATGGCGTTGTCAATCAGGTTGCGCAGCGCCGTGACCAGCAGGTCAGGGTCCCCGTAGACCTTTCCGTCCACGTGCCCGCCCACCACGATCTTGATGTTTTTGCTTTCCGCGGGGAGCTGGGACCGGTCCACGGCCTCATGGATGACGGTGTTGATATCCACGGGCCTTCCCTGCTGGGTGACACTGGCTCCCTGCAGGCGCGACAACTCGATGATGTCCTGGACGAGCGCCGCCAGGCGGCCGGACTCCTTGTGCATGCGCTTGGCGAAACGGCGCACGGCGTCCTCATCGTCAGCCGAGGACTCCAGCGCTTCGGCGAGGAGGGAGATCGCCCCCACCGGGGTCTTCAGCTCGTGGGACACGTTGGCCACAAAGTCGTTGCGGATTTCTTCGGTCCGGGTGATTTCGGTGCGGTCGTCGGCCAGCAGGAGAATGTATTCCTCACCGAGCATAGCTGCACGCACCTGCACGATGATGGTCCCCTGGCCGAGCGGGCCTCGGGGCAGCTCCAGCTGTTTCTCGATAATCACGCCGTCGCGGCGGACGCCGGCGGTCATGTCCAGCAACTGCTTGTGAACCACGGTATGGCCGCGCACCAGGCCATACGCGTAGGCCGCCGGGCTGGCCCGGACCACACCGTCCACGGCATCCACCACCACAAAGGCACGCCCGACGACGGCCAGCACCTCAGCTGCGCCCGCCGGCAGTGCGAGTTCGTCGACGTCGATATCAACCAGTTGACGCTGCTTTTCGCTGACCCTGAAAGCAAGCACGCCGAAAGTGCCGAACGACAGGCCGATGAGGCCTGCAATGACACCGATGAGCATAGGATCCACGTTCCCAGCTTATGCTGTGGGAAATGCGGTATCGCCGCATCAGACCCCCTGGGGGAGACGGTTCAACTAACGTTCATCTGCCGAGTGCCAATCGTTCACCAGCCGCTGGCAGAGTATGGAGTTGGACTGCCGAACGGCGACACGAACCCCCGCCTGCGGACAAGGCCGGCGGGCGGTTCCAAGGAAAGGACGCCAACGTGCGTAAGGTTTTTCAGGAAGAACTTGCCCAGGTCGGTGAGCAGCTCGTCGAGATCTCACAGCTGGTCAGCGAGGCGATCGGAAAGGCAACGACGTCTCTCCAGGTGGCGGACGTGGACTTGGCCCAGGACGTGATCGCAGCTGACGCCCGGATCGATTTCCTTCAGAACAGCCTCGACGAGCGCGCTATCGACATCCTGGCCCTGCAGGGCCCGGTTGCCAGCGACCTCCGCATGCTGGTGGGCTCGCTGCGCATGAGCGCGTCTCTGGAGCGGATGGGTGACCTCGCCCGCCACATCGCCCAGTTGGCCCGCCTGCGCTTCCCCTCCACGGTGATCCCGGCCTCCATGACCGATACGTTCAAGGAGCTGGCTGAACTGGACCAGCTGATCGCGGCCAAGCTGACGGTGTTGCTGGAAACCCGCAACCTTGAAGTTGCCCGCGACATCCTGAAGGCGAACAGTGCCATTAACGACCTCCACCTGAGCGTGTTCAAGGCAATCGCCAGCCCGGACTGGCAGGAATCCCCCGCTACCACCGTGGACGTGGCCCTCGCCAGCCGTTATTTCGAGCGCTTCGCGGACCACGGCGTTTCCGTGGCCCAGAAAGTCACCTACCTCGTGACCGGTGCCTGGCCGCCCACGGGCCCCTCGCTCTGTTTCCTGGTGCTTTTTTCCCCAGAAACCGCGGGGGGGCGGGCCACGTTGTGGTCCGGGCCCCGCCGTCGTTATTTGCTTGGTACTCCTACTTCTTACCCTGGTTGGCTACGGCCAGGATGGCTTCCGCAGCGGCATCCGGGTCCAGGTAGGTGCCGCCCCGCTTGACCGGCTGGAAGTCCTCGTCCAGGTCGTAGACCAGCGGGATGCCGGTGGGGATGTTCAGGCTGGCGATCGCTTCGTCGCTGATGCCGTCAAGGTGCTTGACCAAGGCGCGCAGCGAGTTGCCGTGGGCCGTGACCAGGACAGTCTTGCCGGTCTTGAGGTCTTCCTTGATGTCCGATTCCCAGTACGGCAGGAGGCGGACCAGGACGTCCTTCAGGCACTCGGTGCGCGGGAGGGCCGCGCCGAGGTCGGCGTAGCGGGGATCGTGCGCCTGGGAGAACTCGCTGTCGTCGTCCAGGGGCGGCGGCGGGGTGTCGTAGGACCGGCGCCATTCCATGAACTGCTCCTCGCCGTATTCAGCCAGGGTCTGTGCCTTGTCCTTGCCCTGCAGCGCACCATAGTGGCGCTCGTTCAGGCGCCAGTCGCGCTTGACGGGAATCCAGCCACGGTCGGCCTTGTCCAGGGCGATGTTGGCCGTGTTGATGGCCCGCTTCAGGAGCGATGTGTAAAGGATGTCGGGGAGCACATCGTGCTCGACCAGAAGCTCGCCGCCGCGTGCTGCCTCCTCGCGGCCTTGGTCGTTCAGGTCAACGTCCACCCAGCCGGTGAACAGGTTCTTGGCGTTCCATTCGCTGTGGCCGTGGCGCAGCAGAATCAGCTTGTAAGTCATGATTTTCATCCTAGCTGAGCGCCGCTGCCGCCCGCCCAGCGTTACAGGGCAGGGTCACGCGGATCCGTCACGTTGGATAGGGTTGGGCGGTGGTTCAAAAAGCTGACCGGGTGGCCGCCCCCAAGATGGCCGGCACGAACAGGACCGCCAAACCGGTGGGGAACATTACCCGCGGCACTACCAACCCCAACCGCATGCGTCGCGTGGACCGCTGGCTCACCGGTCCCCAGGCCAGGCGCCTGCGCATGGCAGAGGATCCCCTGGTGGTCGACCTGGGCTATGGCGCAACGCCCGCCACCGCCGTCGAACTTTTTGAACGCCTTCGCACTATCCGGCCGGACGTCCGCGTGTGCGGCATCGAGATCGAACCGGAGCGTGTCCGCGCCGCGAAGGAGTTGGAAGAGCCCGGGCTGAGCTTCCTGGTGGGCGGTTTCGAACTGCCCGTGCCCGGCCGACCGGTGCTGGTCCGCGCATTCAACGTGCTGCGCCAATATGAGGAAGCGGATGTGGAAAGGATCTGGCGGCTGGTTCAGGGCAGGCTCGCCCCCGGAGGACTGTTCATTGACGGCACCTGCGACGAGATCGGCCGGCGCGTGACGTGGATTGCCCTCGACAACGAGCGGCCGCTGTCCTTGAGCATGTCGGTGCGGTTCGGAAGTTTTGTGCTGCCCTCGGAGGTGGCGGAACGGCTGCCGAAAGCGCTGATCCACAGGAATGTCCCCGGTGAACGTATCCACGGCCTCATGGCGGCGATGGACCGGGCATGGCTGGAATCGGCGCCGCTGGCGCCGTTCGGAAACCGTCAGCGCTGGCACGCGATGTGCAAAACACTGCTCGACGGCGGCTGGCCCGTTCAGGACGGACCCTCGCGGTGGCGCCTGGGTGAACTTACAGTGGGCTGGGAAGCTGTAGCGCCGGGTGTCTAGGTCACCACGGCCCGTAGGGCCCGGTGTTGCGGCTGCCTCCGCGACCGGCGTCCTTCACTGCAGGACGGACGTCGGCGAGGTAGACCGAGGCAGCCACCACGGCGGCCAGGCCAAAGAGGCCCAGGGTGCCGAACAGGCCCCCGCCGCTGCCGAGGAGCGAGAAGACGCCCACGAGGGTGGCACCGCCGGTGAGGGCGAGCCAGAAGGTCTTGGTCCGCTTGCCGGTGGCTTCAAAAGCATTCGACCTGTGCCGTGCGCAATCAACCAGCGCCCAGAGTTCAAGCCCCAGGGCCACCACGGCAAGGACAAAGAAAACTGCCCGCTCCACATAAAAAATCATCACTTGACCGTCCACCATCCCAGCCTAGCCTTCCAGCGAGTCGAGCGCCTGCTTCAAATCGGCCCAGAGGTCCTCAACGTTTTCGATTCCGACGCTGAGGCGCACCAGGTTCTCCGGAACGCTCAGCGGTTCGGCAGTGTGGCGGCGGCGCCGTTCGATCAGGGACTCCACGCCACCCAGGGACGTCGCAGGCAGCCACAGTTGCAGGGCACGGACAAGCGTGTCCGCGGCGTCGGCGCCACTGAGATCCCCGACCGGCGCGATCTGGATGCACACGATCGATCCGAAGCCCTTCATCTGGGCCTTCGCCCGTTCGTGGCCGGGATCATCGGCAAGCCCGGGGAAGTGGATGCTTTCGACCCGCGAGTGGGCGCCCAGCCGCTCGGCGAGGACCGCCGCCGATTCCTGCGAGCGTTCGATCCGCAGGGCCAGCGTCCGCAGGCCGCGCAGCGCCAGCCAGGCTTCGAACGGCCCGGCAATTGCCCCGTGGATGGTCCGATGGTGCAGCAGCGCCGCACGGATGTCCGGGTTTGGCGTGACCAAAGCACCCAGGACGACGTCGGAGTGCCCGGCGAGGTACTTGGTGACCGAATGGAGGACAACGTCTGATCCCAAGGCCAGAGGCTGCTGCACCAACGGGGTGGAGAACGTGTTGTCCGTGACAACGATCGCCCCGGCCCGGTGCGCGGCCTCCGTGAGGGCGGGAATATCGGCGATGCCCAGCATGGGATTGGTGGGGCTTTCCAGCCACAACATGCTGGCCGTTCGGGCGTCCGGACCCTTCGGGGTGATCTGCTCCTTGACCGCTTCCGTGTCGGCGATGTCTACTGTGCGGAGCTCAATGAAGCCCTTCTGGGCAAGCTCTGCGGCCATCACCAGGGAACCCGAGTAGCTGTGGGACGGCATGACCAGGACGCCGCCGGCGGGCACCAGGGACAGCGCTGAACTGACCGCCGCAAGTCCCGACGCGTACAACAGGCCCGGCAGAGCGGACCCTTCCAGCTGGCCGAGGGCCTCTTCAAAGGGGTCCCACGTGGGGTTGGCGTACCTGCCGTAGCCGCGGTCGCCGTCCGCCAGCGGTCCAGTGCCGAAATAGGTTGAAGAGAGCACGATAGGCGGGTTCACCGGTTCGTCCCGCTCACGTGCCGGCCGGCCGGCGGCGACAACCACGGTCTCGGCTGAAAGGGACGCGGCCTGGTGTTGGGTGAGACTCATGGGGCTAGCGTACTTCGGACCGCTGCCTCCCCAGAAAGCCGTTACCTATGCGCCCGGGGACGGCAGCAGGCCAGAGCCCAGTCGGTGAATGTCAGTGGGGTCGGTAGGCTTGTTAGGTGACTATCCAGAGCCCCGGGCTTTTTATCGCGTTTGAAGGCGGCGACGGCGCCGGCAAGTCCACGCAGGCGGCCCGGCTGGCCGAAGCCCTGGAATCCCGCGGCCTGAAAGTGCTGCGGACCCGGGAGCCTGGGGGCACGCCCATCGGCGAGAAGCTACGTTCCCTGGTACTGGATCACGGTCACGGCCACATCGATGCCCACACCGAGGCTCTTATTTTCGCGGCGTCCCGCGCTGCACATGCAGGCCAGGTCATACGTCCCGCGCTGGAGCGGGGAGACATCGTCCTCACGGACCGCTACATCGATTCCTCAGTTGCCTACCAGGGCGCCGGCCGTGACCTTGGCACCGAGGCGGTCCGGTTACTCAACGAATGGGCCACCGAAGGCCTTCGCCCCGATCTGACAGTCCTGCTGGACGTGGACCCGGCAGTCGGCCGCCGCCGCCGCACCGCAGGGGACGCAGCTGAGGACCGCCTGGAATCCGAGGCCGATGAATTCCATGCCCATATCCGGGAAGCGTTCCTCCAACTCGCGGCGTCCCGCCCTGAGGCCTACTTGGTGCTGCCCGCACACCTCGACGTGACAGAACTGGGGGCACGGATCCTGGCCCGCGTGGATGCGCTCCTCGCCTCCTCCGGCCGCGGTGCGGCATGAGCGTCTGGGACGATCTCCAAGGCCAGCCCGCCGTCGTCGAACAGCTCCGGCAGGCTTCCCTCGGCGAGGGGCTGACCCATGCCTGGCTGTTCACAGGGCCGCCCGGTTCGGGACGTTCCAACGCTGCCAAGGCGTTCGCAGCGGCGCTGAACTGCGACGAGGACGACGTGACCCGCCGTGGCTGTGGAACCTGCCCCGCCTGCCTGACCATCCTGGGCGAGACGCATTCCGATGTAACGTTCGTCCGCACCGAAAAGGTCACTATCACCATTGATGAGGCCCGGGAACTGGTGTCAAAGGCGGGGAACAGGCCCTCGTCCGGCCGATGGCGAATCATCGTGGTGGAAGACGCGGACCGGATGGCCGAACGGACCACGAATGTGCTGCTCAAAGCCATCGAGGAACCCACGCCGCGGACCATCTGGATGCTGTGTGCACCCTCGCCGGCGGACGTGCTGGTGACCATCCGCTCCCGCTGCCGCGCCGTGGCACTCCGGCTGCCACCTGCGGCGGACGTGGCCGCCCTGCTGGTCAAGCGCGACGGCGTTGATCCGGCGCTCGCCGAACAAGCCGCCCGGGCGGCCCAAAGCCATGTGGGGATAGCCCGCCGCCTTGCCCGGGACCCCGCGGCCCGGGAGCGCCGGCTGGAAACAGTGAAGTTCCCGCTGGGGCTGCGCGGCGTCACCGCCGCCGTGATGATGGCCGAAAAGCTGGTGAAAATCGCCACGACAGAAGCGAACAGCTCCAACGAAGAGCGCGACGCCGCCGAGAAGGCTGCACTCCTTGCCACGCTGGGTGCGCCCGAATCGGGGACACTGCCGCCAGCAATGCGCAGCCAGGTCAAACAGCTCGAGGACGACCAGAAGCGGCGGGCCAAACGTTCCATCACCGATTCCCTCGACCGGACCCTGACGGACCTGCTTTCCTTCTACCGGGACGTACTCATCATCCAGCTCGGGAATGCTGTGGAGCTGGTGAACGTTGAGCTGAGGGGTGAACTGGAGGAATTCGCCTCCCGGTCCACCCCGGAGGTCACCCTCGCCCGCATGGATGCAATCAACAAAGCCCGGGAACGCATCACCACTACCAACGTTGCTCCGCTGTTGACTATTGAGTCCATGGCAGCCAGCCTGATCTAGCCCCCTTACAAGGAGACACTCTCGATGACTGCTCGCCCCCTGCCCGTACGCCCCCGGTCCCTGGGGATTGGAGTGCGGGCCGCCGGCGCCCTGGTTCTGGCCATGGTGCTGGCTTCGTGCACCCTTTTTGACGGTGGGGAACAGGAGCAGGGCAGCGCGACAGCCAAGGCAGATCCGTCGATCGTCGCTGCGGCGCCGGAAGGACTCGATTCCTTCTACTCGCAGGAGGTCGTGTGGGAGCCCTGTGAAAGCGGCTTCCAATGTGCCAAGATCACCGTGCCCATGGATTACAAAAAGCCCGACGGCGAGACGATCCAGATTGCTGCCCTGAAGGCTGCGAGTACGGGCAAAAAGACCGCGACCCTGCTGGTCAACCCGGGAGGGCCGGGCGCATCCGGCTACGACTTCGTCAAGGATGCTGCAGGCACGCATTTTTCCAAGCCCGTGCGCGACAGCTATGACCTGGTGGGATTCGATCCCCGGGGCGTGAAGCGGTCGTCCCCTGTTACCTGCATGACCGATGCCGAACGCGACGCCGCCCGCGCCAAAATCTACGCCCTAGACACCGACGCCGGGCTGGCCGCCGCCTTGGCGGATAACAAGGCCATCGCTGCTCAGTGCGCCGAGCAGACAGGTCCGGCCCTGGGGCTCATCGACACCGTCAGCTCGGCCAAAGACCTGGACATCCTGCGCGCCGTGGTCAACGACAACAAGCTGAATTACCTGGGTTACTCCTATGGCACGTTCCTGGGCTCCACTTATGCTTCGCTATTCCCTGACAACGTGGGCCGTATGGTCCTGGACGGCGCCCTGGATCCGTCCATCAGCAATGAGGAACTCACCAGCGGGCAGGCCCGTGCCTTTGAAAAGGCCATCCGGGCCTATGTTGCCGACTGCCTCCAGGAGGACGGCTGCCCCCTGAACGGTACCGTGGACGACGGCGTCCAGCAGATCCGTGACCTCATCGGCGCAGTCCAGCAGACGCCGCGTACGGCCAAGGACGGACGCCTGGTGAATGCCAACATGTTCGTCAGCGGACTCATCACGCCGCTCTACAACGACGCAAGCTGGCCTGCTCTGACCCAGGCCCTTGATGCCGCCATGACGGGCGACGTGAGCCTGATGCTCCGGCTCGCCGACCTCGGCGCGGACCGCACTTCGAACGGTACGTACTCGTCCAACTCAACCTTCGCGTTCAACGCCATCAACTGTCTGGACTACCCGATGGTCTCGGACACCGCAGGCATGCGTGCCGAGCAGCAGCGCCTGATGAAGAACTCCCCCACTTTGGGATACTTCTTCGCCTACGGCGGCACGAACTGCGTGGACTGGCCCTTCTCGAGCGTGCGGACCCCTGCCCCCGTGGAATACAGCGGTGAGGCCCCCATCGTGGTGATTGGGACCACGGGCGACCCCGCCACGCCAGTGGAATGGGCAGCGTCCCTGCGGAAGCAACTGGGGAATGCGTCCCTGCTGACCTGGCAGGGTGAGGGACACACGGCCTACGGCCGGTCCAACGACTGCATTGGGGACGCCGTGGACAGCTACCTCGTGGAAGGCAAGGTTCCTGCCGACAACACTGTCTGCTGAGTAGGCCGTGGCGTCCATTTTGACCCGGGCGCAGGGACTCTATTACAGTTGACTCTTGCATGAAGCAGCCGGTTTCTTCCGGTCACCTCATGCGGTGCTTCCTTAGCTCAGTCGGTAGAGCGTTTCACTCGTAATGAAAAGGTCATCAGTTCGATTCTGATAGGAAGCTCGGGATAAACCCCGCGTTGTCGTTGATTTCGACGATGACGCGGGGTTTTTCGCTGGTTAAGCCGGACCCTGCATTTTGAGGATGCGCAAGCGGCCGGGCCGGGAGCATACTGAGGCATGAGCGAGCGCGACGACTTCCTGGCGTGGGTGAAGTCCGCGCTGTATCAGGCGGAACTGGCCCTGCACAACGGCGACTCAGGACCACGCCGCGCGCTCTGGTCCCGTAACGAACCCGTCAGCGTCCTGGGTGCATGGCGCAATGCCCACGGGCAGCAGGAACTGGACGGGCTATTCACAGCGCTGGCAGCGGGCTTCTCCGACTGCGCTTCCTATGAGTTCGAGCTCCTGGCATACGACGTTGTGGGCAATATGGCCTATACCGCCGGATTGGAACACACCTCCGCCTCTGTCAACGGTGCGCCGCGCACGTATACCCTGCGGGCCACCCAGGTCTACCGACGCGAAGGCGGCGAATGGAAAGTCGCCCACCGGCATGGCGACACCGTGGGCGAAGACGGGTAGCTAACTCCGGCCAAATGCCACTGGCGCGTCCAGACCCACCCACTGAAGCCAACCTATGATGGCGTCATGAATGACCACGAGCTGGCCGAAATTGCCAATGCACTCTACGCGCTGCCGCTCGAGGAGTTCATAGCCGCCCGCACGGCTGCAGCGAAGAAGGCAGCCGGAGCCGCAGAAGGACTTCCCGCCGCCGTGCGCGCCTTACCCAAGCCTTCCGTGGCTGCCTGGGCGGTTAATATGCTCGCTGCGCACCAGCCGGACATCCTGGCTCAGCTCAACGAGTTGGGCGGTCGCATGCGCGCCGCCCAGTCCTCCCTTGACGCGGCTGAGATGAGGGAGCTGGGACGGGAGCGCCGCACGCTGCTGGCCTCAGCGGTGGATGCCGCCTGCTCCGTCGCGGAACAGCATGGGCGACGGATCAGCGGAACCGTGGCAACCGCCGTCGAAGAAACGCTCCGGGCGGTAACAGCCGATGAAGGGGCGGCCGCCGCCGTCCAGAGCGGGCGGCTCCTGCAGGTCCTGTCCGCCGACGGCGTGGACACCGTTGACCTCGACGGCGCCGTGGCCGTCCCGGGGGCGGTGGCAGCTCCACAGGCGGCCGGACGCATCCCCGTCAAAAGGAAAAAGCCGGATACGACGGCGGATGTCCCGTCTGCCGCTAAGTCGGATAAGCCGCGCCTCCAGGCCGTGCGGCAGGCACCGCGGCCAGCGTCGCCGTCGGCCCTTGAAAAAGCCCAGGACGCGGAGCGAACGGCGTCTGAAGCCGCCGACGAAGCAGCACGGCAGGCACAGGAACGGCGCGACCAGCTGGCGGCGGCGGAAGCCGACTTTGCGCGCCTCGCCCACGAGGCACAGGAACTCCGTTCCCGGCTCAAGGCCACTGAGGAGGCGCTGGAACGCACGCGGAAGCTACGGGAGACTGTTGCCGCGGAGGCCAAACAGGCCGCCCGCGCGGCGGACAAAGCGCAGCGCTCTGCAATGCTGGCGCGTGAACGTGTCCTCCGGCTGGGCAACACGCGGAGCTGATGCGCCGTTATTGTCAGACCCCGGTTGCACACTGGATTTATGGAAAACCAACTCGTTCAGGAATTTCACGTCACGTACTTCGACGCCGATTGCGGCCGGATCCGGTCAGAGAGCTTTGACACCCGTGAAGAAGCCGAACGCTTCGCGGACCGCTCCTGCACCGCCGAGGACTCCTGGGCCGTGATCGACTCCGTCGCAATCGAGCAGGCCCGGATCGCCGCATAAAACAGAAAGCCCTGCCCAGCCCGGACAAGCCGGGAGGGCAGGGCTGCCGGCACTCCATCAGGGAGCGCCACGCCTGTTTTGGAGCTTTAGGCGAAGTCGGAGACTGCAGGGTCCGGGCCGATGCGGCCCTCGCCGCTTGCGCTCCGGTCCAGTCCGTTAATGGCTTCAATGTCGCCGCTGTCGAGGGTGACCTCCAACGCCGCAAAGTTTTCCCGGATGCGGGATTCCGTGACCGACTTCGGGATGACCACGTTGCCTACGGCCAAGTGCCAGGCAATGACCACCTGCGCCGGGCTGGCCTGGTGCTTGGTAGCAATGGCCGCCACTATTTCATCTTCCAGGAGCTCGCCACCCTGGCCGAGCGGAGACCACGCCTGGGTGAGGATCCCCGCGGACGCACCGAACTCACGCAGTTCCCGCTGGCTGAAGTACGGGTGCAGTTCTATCTGGTGGATGGCCGGAGCCACGCCGGTTTCGTCGATGAGGCGCTGCAGGCCCTCAATAGTGAAGTTCGAGACACCGATGGAGCGGACACGGCCGCGCTTCTGGAGTTCAATTAATGCCTTCCAGGTGTCCACGTACTTGTCCTGTTTGGGCTGCATCCAGTGGATCAGGTACAGATCCAGCGTCTCCAGGCCCAGCCTGTCCATTGATTCCTCGAAGGCCGCCAGCGTGGCCTCGTAGCCCTGGTCCGAGTTCCACAGCTTGGTGGTGATGAAGATTTCCTCGGTGGAAAGGCCGGAGGACGCGATCGCACGGCCAACGCCTGCCTCGTTGCCGTAGATCTTGGCGGTGTCAATATGGCGGAAGCCAGTCTCGAACGCCTGGCGTACAACCTTCTCGGCGACACCGTCCTCAACCTGCCACACACCGTATCCGAGCTGGGGAATAGTGTGTCCGTCGTTAAAAGTAAGTGTGGGGGTAGAAGAAGTCATTCAGCCATCGTGCCAAATGTCCGGCCCCGTCCGCAGCCAAACAGCGGCCGCTAAGCCACACGCGTAAACGGGAATACTCTCGGGCTATGGACCAGCGGCGTCCTCGGCAAGGCGGCGTTCGGCGTCGGCCACCTGTTCGAACACTGATTCAGCGCGCCTCCGGACGGACGCGGCTCCCACAGGAACCGGGCCCACGGCCAGGCGCAGCATCGCAGCCGCCTCTGCAGTAGTGGCCAGCGAATTTCCGGCTTTGGAAAGGGAGCGGTGGACGCCCGCGAGCGACCCCGGAATGTCCAGGCCGTCGCTCGGCGAACGGCGCTGGGCCTCCACGCAGATCAGGCGGACCCGGTCAAGGAGTCCTGCCAGTTCGTTGGCGATCTCAACCAGTTCGGCGTACAACTGGTCGTCCTCGACGCCCTCCAACACCTGGTGGTACCGGTCAAGGCCACGATGGAACCTGTCGTGGGCCCGACGCCACAGGCCCTTGCCAAGTTCGGCGTCATCTTTGCGCCCCTGGCGGGCGCCGGTAAAGAATCCCAACAAGAACCTACAGGTACTGGCCGGGACCGTGGTCCGGTTCCTGCGGCTGTCCCGGCTGTCCCGGCTTTCCAGGTCCGTGGCCCTGAGCTGCGGCAGAAGCACGCTGCGGCTCACCATTTTCGCCAATGACGACGCCCGGAGCAATCACGGTTCCCGGCGGAAGCTGCCTGAGCTGGAGCTGGGCTGCGGCGTGCTCCCTCGCGGCATGCTGGGCCGCGATGGCCGCCTGGATTCCGTGGAAAAGGCCTTCCAGCCAGCCCACCAGCTGGGCCTGGGCGATGCGGAGCTCGGCGTCGGAGGGCGTGCCATTGTCCGGAAAGGGCAGGCTGATCCGTTCCAGTTCCTCGATCAGCTCGGGCGCCAGCCCGTCTTCCAGCTCCTTGATGGAGCGTTCGTGGATCTCGGCCAGGCGTCCCCGGGCGGCATCGTCCAGCGGCGCAGCTTTGACTTCCTCCAGCAGCTGGCGGATCATCGTGCCGATCCGCATGACTTTCGCGGGTTCGTCCACGAGGTCCTGAAGGCTCGTCTTCGACTTCGCACCGGCGCCTGCCTCGGCACTACCCTGCACTGGAAGCCCTGCGGACTCGAGAGTTGTGCCCTCCACAGGGAGGGCTTCTGATGGCTGAGTGTCTTTCGGATCGCTCATGCGTTCATACTCTCACGAGCCGGCGGCCCCAAAGCCAGTCAATGAAGCTGCTTGACCAGAATGGAGCCCTCGTCCGCGATGAAGCCTGATTTGAGGTAGAAACCCACCGCATAGGTGTTCGCCGGAACCCAGACCTCCAACACCTCGCTGCCAGCCATCCAGAACTCCATCGCCGACACGAGGGCGGACCCAATTCCCTGGCGTCGCCAATCGCGGTGGACACCCATCTCCATCAGCAAGAGCTCTGCCCAGGGGCCGGCGGTGCGCCTGCGTTGGACAATGCAGTGCAGGAAGCCCACAGTCAGGGAGCCGTGCTCGGCGACCCAGAACAGCACTGACGGATCGGCAAGGAAGTCCCGGGCGCCGTCGGGCGTTAATGCCCCCGACGGCGCCACAGAGGGATCCTCGTCAAACAGGTTGTCAGCCTCTGAGAGCGTATTGAAAAGCTCCGCGTCCTCCGGACCGAGCCTGCGGATTGCCACCCCGGCAGGCAGTCCCGTCACTTCAGCAGCACCTGCCCTGCGGGTTGGTGTCCTGGCGGTCCGTGCGGTCCCGCCAGAACTCACGTTCAGTCAGTGGTGGCTCCCGATGTCCCGCCGCACGGTGGTACTCCACGTACTTGGAGTACGCGTCGGCGCCCAGTACGCCGCCAAGGTAACGTGAAATTCCGCGGAATCCCGTGACGATAGCGGTCAGGCCGGGGTTCATCAGTGGTGCCGTGCCTTTTCGAACCGGAGGTCCGCCGGCAGTTTGTTCCATTCAGCCATGAGTTCCCTTTCCGCTGGCGTGGGGATGATCCCCGCTGGCGCGAAGACCCTGGACGGGCGGGCCTGGTCCTCGTGGTCCCTGTTCGCAATTCCGGCTTGGTGGTTTCGGAAGGCCTTGGCAGTAGCCAGGAGAGCTGTGGCAATCACGATAATGCTGAGGACCACAAAAATGACGGACAACCAGCCCTGGATCGCAGTGTTACGGACAACCGCTTCCATGGCCGCCACGGTCTTGGCGGTACCAAATTCGGTCTTGCCGTCAGCGAGGGCCTTGGAGAAGGCGGCGTTGTTCGCGAAGTAGCCAACGGCGGGGACCGGGGAGAAGATCTTCTGGAAACTGGCGGTAATCGTGACCACCGCGGCGAAGGCCAACGGCAGGGCCACAATCCACAGGTACTTGAAGGTTCCACGTTTGGCGACGATGGCCAGGCACACCGACAAGGCAATGGCAGCCAACAACTGGTTGGCGATGCCGAACAGCGGGAACAGCGTGTTGATGCCGCCCAGGGGATCCGTCACACCCATCAGGAGTACGGCACCCCAGGCGCCTACCATGATGGCGGTGCACAGCCATGCGCCGGGGCGCCAGGAGTGCTCCTTGAACTTCGGAGCAAAGTTTCCGATCGAATCCTGCAGCATAAAGCGGGCAACGCGCGTGCCGGCGTCAACAGCGGTGAGGATGAACAGCGCCTCGAACATGATGGCGAAGTGATACCAGAAGGCCATCATGGCCGTGCCGCCGATGAACTGCTGCATGATGTGGGCCAACCCCACTGCGAGGGTGGGAGCTCCACCCGTCCGCGAGACAATGCTTTCTTCGCCGACGTTCCGGGCCGTCTCCGCCAAAAGATCCGGGCTGATGTTCACACCCGCCAGGCCCAGGCTGTTAACCCATGTGGCGGCCGTTTCCACTGTTCCGCCGGTCAGGGCTGCGGGGGCGTTCATGGCGAAGTAGAGGCCGCGGTCGATGGAGATTGCCGCGACGAGGGCCATGATTGCCACGAAAGACTCCATCAGCATCCCGCCGTAGCCAATAAAGCGTGTCTGCCGCTCCTTCTCCACAAGCTTGGGCGTGGTGCCGGAAGAGATCAGCGCGTGGAAGCCCGACAACGCGCCGCAGGCGATGGTGACGAAGAGGAAGGGGAACAAAGCACCGGGGAAGACCGGCCCGTTCTCCCGGCTGGCAAACTCGCTGAAGGCCGGAACGGTGATTTCGGGCCGGACCACGATGATGGCCAGCGCGAGCATCACGATCACGCCGATCTTCATGAAGGTGGAGAGGTAGTCACGCGGTGCCAGCAGGAGCCATACCGGAAGGATGGCGGCAATGAAGCCGTAGATGATGAGGCCCCAGGCGATGGTCACCTTGTCCAGGGTGAAGAAGGCTGCGCCCCATTCCGTCTCGGCAACAAGGCCGCCGCCGATGATGGCGGCCATCAGCAGCACAAAGCCGATGAGTGAGACTTCCATGACCTTGCCGGGCCTGAGGAACCGTAGGTAGACGCCCATAAACAGCGCGATAGGAATAGTCATGCCTACGGAGAAGACGCCCCACGGGCTTTCGCCCAGGGCATTGACGACGACGAGCGCCAGGATGGCGACAATGATCACCATGATGAGCAGGGTGGCGATGAGCGCAGCGGTACCGCCGATGACGCCCAGTTCCTCGCGCGCCATCTGGCCCAGGGAGCGTCCGCCGCGGCGCATGGAGAAGAACATCACCAGGTAATCCTGAACGGCTCCGGCGAGGACGACGCCGACGACGATCCAGATGGTGCCCGGGAGGTAACCCATCTGGGCGGCGATGACAGGGCCAACCAGCGGTCCGGCACCGGCGATAGCAGCAAAATGGTGGCCGAACAGGACGTTGCGGTCGGTCCGGACGTAATCCCTGCCGTCGGCCTTGTATTCGGCGGGAGTCGCACGCCGGTCGTCAGGCCTGGTGATGTAGCGTTCGATGACCTTCGAATAGAAGCGGTATCCGATGAGGTACGTGCAGACCGAAGCGAACACGAACCAGATCGCGTTGACCGTCTCGCCCCGAATGATGGCCACCATGAACCAGGCAACGCCGCCAAGCAGGGCGATGGCTGCCCAGAGCGCAATCTTGGCGGGGGTCCATTTCTTTTCCTCGGCCTCCCGGATGGTTTCGTCAACGGCAGTTGCCGGTAGCTTCGGGTCAGTGGCCAGTCGGCCGCCCCCCGACCGCGGGTCACTCAGTTCATCTGGCGTTCCGGCCATGTCTCCTCCTTGAGATTTCCTTCGTCAGTGATTTGCTCCTTGGCACCCTACCAACGGCGCGCCCACGGAAGGCCGGCACTGCGGCCGGGTCGCGTGTCCTTGCGATGAACGGCGGGCACGAAGCGAGAAGCGGTGGACCCGCAGGGTGGTAGCTGGCGCCGTTCCGTGCTGAGCGCACGGAAGGCCTCCGTCCGGGGTTCCCCGGACGGAGGCCTTCAGCGTTCGGGTCTTACGCGTGCGAGTACGTGAGGCAATCCGCGTTGTCAACGCCGGGGCCCACATGGACTTCAGGGGCATTGCACATCAGATGGTCATTGTGGACACACTCGGACCGCTGGCACGCTCCAACATCTGCAAGGACCTTGGGCAGTCCGCCGTGCGTGCCGGTATCGATGAAGGTGGCGCAGCTGGCGTGGTCAGTACTCCCAGCAACGGTGATGGCATGGGCTGTGCAGCCTTCGTGGTCATTGAAAGAGCAACGGGTAACACTGCAATCGGCAACATGAGTTGTCATAAGAGGTTCCTCCGTATCCGGCTGCCCGGGTTGGACAGCGTCCTGCCCCCCACGGTAGGCCCGTTCGCCCCAATCAAAAAGACCCAACTATGTGACGTAATTCCGCTTAATGCCGGCGCCCGCAGTTGTGAGGCTCCTCAGGTCCCAACCTCTCTCCGGGACATCGGCAGCTTCGCGCGGGTAAACAGCCAGGCCAGCGCTGCACCAGTCAGCGGCACGGCCACCAGCAGGGCCGCAAGCTGGAGCCAGGGAACGACGGCGGTACGCGCCAGCCCGGTGGCAGTCACGAGCAGTACCGCGGGCACTATCCCGGCAACGCTTCCGAGTACGGTTCCAAGCCCTGCGGTCATCAGCGCCTGCGAACCTGCGAGCGCCTTCCTCAACCCGGGCGCCGCTCCCACACCCGCAAGCGTCACGTGGTCTTTCCGCGAATCCGCCATGGAAAGGCCGGTGGTGATGCCTGCCGCGCTGAGGGTGATCAGCGCACCCAGTCCCACAATGGACCAGAGTATGAGCGAGGAATCCCGTTCTGCTCCGCGCTCCACGATCAGGGTTGTGTACTGGTTCCCATAGACAACGGCAAGGGCGGAGGACGCCTTATCCGTCCGGACGGCGTCGGGAAAGGCACTGAGTTGGACCAGCATGGCGCCATCTTCCGCGTGCATGCCCGCCGCGGCTGCAGTTTCGGGAGACACGATTCCGTAGTAGGGAACTTTGACGTCCGGCTCCAGCACGGCCGCTGCCACCATGGTCCTGCCTTCCTCTTGGTATCCCTGGAAGGCCTGGGCATTGGCAACGCCCTGCGAGGGTTTTCGCACATCCTGCGCCACCAGTGCCACCTGGCCATTGCGGACGAACACGGGATTAGTCACCACCATCCCGCCGGCGGCAAGTACATCCCGCGCTTCGGCCGTTGGCGCCTTTCCCAGGAGTTTCTCCACGTCATCCACTGTCCCCACCACGATCGAGCCGACGCTTCCCTGGCTTGCATAGGGACGCATGGCGCCCTGGCAGCGCCAGTCATCGGGATCGAGGACGCGCTGACCGGCCGTCATCGGACACTCGTTGCCTTCCGGCACCGCAAGCGAGTACTGCAGGCAGCTGGACGTAGGGGTCTGGGCAGGCGTGGACCCCATCAGTTCGGGACGCATCTCGCAGTTCCGGATACTGGGTGTGCGAAGAACCCGGGTCCATTCGACCGTATCCAGGGCTCCGCTCAGTGCCGTTGCAACTGCGGCAGGGTCCATCTTTTTCGGTTCCGGCATAGTTCCATCAGCCAGCATGGGCTGTCCGGCGAGCAGGGGCACCACGGCCTGGTTCTTCAGCGCCGACCAGTAGTGGTTTTCCTGTTCATTCGCCTGTTGGCTGGACGCCAGGACCATCGCGGCGCTGGCCAGCGTGGCGGCTGCGAGGACGGCGGCGACCGCGGGCACCGTCCTGCTGCGGTTTCGCGACGAATCCCTGGCCGCCATACGGGCAGCAAGCGGCAGCTGCCCCGATCGCCGGGCGAGGAAAGCGACCACGCTCCCGGTCAGGAGGACCAGGGAGACAACAGCCAAGACGGCACCTCCCAGCAGGAACCAGGCAATGACCGGTGTCCTGGAGATAAACACGTCCGGATCTTCACTGGAAAGGGCAAGCCAGCTGCCCGCGGCCAGTGCGGCGGCCGCCACTCCGAGCAGGACAACGCCCAGGACCGCAGGCCGCTTGCCGGCAGGGAGAGGTGCCCGTCCCGATTTGAGAGCGCCGAGAACGGCTTGGCGTGCCACCTGCCGCGCGGGAGCCACAGCTGCCAGCAGGCAAGCGGCGAAGCCCATGACCATCGCCGCGACAGTCAGGAGCGTGTCCGGATGGAAGCCCGGGAAACGGACCGATCCATTCGCGCGCGCCACAAAAACGACGACGGCGGACGCCACAAGTCCCGTGGCCGCACCGGCCGTAACGGCAATGCCGCCCAGCCACAGTGAAGCGGCCATCACCACCGAGCGGATGGTGGGAGTTTCTGCTCCCGAAGCCGCCAGCAGAGCCAGTTCGCGAACCTGGCCTTTGGCACCGACCGCAAACGCCGCCCCCGCGAGCAGCCCCACCTCGAGCAGTGCCAATGCACCCAGGAACGCACCCGTCACGTACGCGGCGAACGGCGTGGAGTTGTTGAACTGCGCTGATGTGCCGTCCGTTCCCAGCTGGTCCTCCGGCGGCGGATTCAGCGCAACGGACCGGGACAGCACCGCCACGCCCGCGGCATTAGCCTCACGGACCTGGTTCCAGGTAACAGGTTCCGGTCCCACCACGTAGTACAGGGTGGACTTGACCACCACCGCCGATGCCTCGCCCGGGGCGGAATCCGCTGGAGCCAGGTCATCCAGGCCGCCTTGACCCGGCTTGAGGTACACGATGGAATTGCTGTCCGAGTACCCGGCATCCCGTAGGGTCCCCACTACAACGAACGTTCCGGCCGAGGTGGCGAGTTCCTCCCCCAGTTCCAGCCCGAACCGGTCCAGCAGGCCAGGTGAGACCAGCATTTCGGCGTCGGTTCCGGGCGCCCGGCCCTGGAGCAGGGTGTACTTGCCGTGGAAGGCCGGCGCCAGCGCGTCCACCGCCCGTCCCACCAACGGCACCTCTGCGGCGCCCGACTCAGCGGTCAGGTCAAGGGTAGTCTCGGGCAGCACGGAATAGCCGTCGGGCACCAGCTCCTGCGGATCCTTCGGTGTGAAATCCGGGTCCTGGTCCCAGTTGCCGGAGGCTATCCGGGTTTCGTCCACGGGGTCCTGGACCATCTGGCCGTTTGTCATCGCCATGGGCCGGAAGCGGGCCTGGGTGCCGCCCAGTTGATACTGCACGCGCTCCGCTGCAGTCTCCTGGGTGCTCTGGAGGAGCGTCACCGCACCGGTCATGGCTGCCACAGGCAGCATGATCAGCAGGATAATCAGGAGGGAACGTCCCTGATGGCGGCGGAGATCGCGCCTGGCCATGCGCATCGCCACATGGAAAGCCTGCCGGCGCCCTCCCGGGGCCGGCTTTAGGTCAAGCGCCACGTCAGTATCCGGCCTGCGCCAAAAGCATGGCGGGGTCGTGCATGGCAGCGGCCTGGTCCACGATCCTGCCGTCGCGGAGGAAAACCACACGATCAGCCCAGGCGGCGTGCCGGGCCTCATGGGTTACCAGCATCACGGCCGCACCGGCGTCCGCGCGGGAGCGGAGCACCTCCATCACGCCTTGGCCAGTGGTGGAATCCAGCGCCCCTGTTGGTTCGTCGGCCAAAATGAGCCGGCGGTCGCCCACGATGGCACGGGCAATGGCCACGCGCTGCTGCTGCCCACCCGACATTTCGTCCATGAAACGCTCGGCGAGCTCCGGGATGCCCACTTGCCGCAAGGCGTCCAGCGCCTGCCGCTGCGCCTTCTTCACGGCCGTCCCGTCCAGCTCCAGTGGCAGTGCCACGTTTTCGGCTGCGGTCAGCGTGGGGACGAGGTTGAAGTCCTGGAAGACGTAGCCCACCGCCCGGCGGCGCAGCCGCGCCAGTTCATTCAGCCCCAATCCACCCAGCGGCGTGGACTCCACAAAAACACCGCCCGACGTCGGCCGGTCCAGTCCGCCTGCCAGCGCCAGCAGGGATGATTTCCCCGAACCTGACGGTCCCATGACGGCGACGAACTCGCCGGCGCTGACGGTGAGGTCAACCTCCCGCAAGGCAGCGACCGCCGTCGCGCCTTCACCAAAGGTCCTGCTGACCTTTGCAAGTTCCAGGACCTGTTGCGGCCCCTTGACGCTCACCGGCGGCTATCCGCGATGAGCGGGGCAGCCTCTTCCGAAGTGACCCCGTTGGACGATTTACGTACTGCTCCCTGGCCGGCGGACTGTGCCTGCTGCACCATCCGCGCTTCGCAGAGATCCAGCCAGCGGACCTCCGCTTCCGTCTGGAAGATCAGTGAATCCAGCACCAGCAGCCAGGCGGTGTCTGCCGACCGCTGGCTTGCGGCAGTATCCCGCCGCGCCTTGGTGTAGTCCTGCAGCGCCCGGATTGACGCCACGCGTTGGGCCTGGATGATTGCCTGGACGTCTACGCCCGGGAGCGTCACTGCCAAGGCCAGCTTGATGGCCAGTTCGTTCCGCGGCGGGTTGGTGCGCTCCACTGGCGCTGCGAACCAGCCCTGCACTTCCGCTTTCCCGGCAGGGGTAATGCTGTAGACCACGTGGCCTTCGCCGTCGCCGCCGTCATTGCTGACCAGGCCATCACGTTCCAGCCGGTCCAGCGTGGTGTACACCTGCCCGATGTTGAGGGGCCAGGTGGTTCCGGTCCGGTTCTCGAACTCAACCCTGAGCTGGTAGCCGTAACGCGGCTGGTCCTGCAGCAGGGCGAGGAGGCTGTGGCGGATTGACATGATGCTCCTAGCGGTGGCGTCAGCGTCGGTATGCACGGACTCCCAAGACCCGTGCATACCGCGTATGGAGTGACCCTAGTCCACTTTCGGCGCCAACGCAATACTGAGTATTCACCGCCGTTTCGGAGCCGCCCGCAGCACGGACGCCGACTACATGACCAGAAGGACCTTGCCCACGTGTTCGCCGCCGTCGAAGTACTTGTGCGCCGCCCGTACCTGGTCCAGAGGGAAGGTCTTGGCCACAAGCGGCCTGATCTGGCCGTTCGTGATCAGAGGCCATACGGACTCCCTGACGGCGTTCATGATGGCACCCTTTTCCGCCACGGGGCGCGGCCGCAGCGCGGTGGCCACCACCGCCGCGCGCTTCCTCAGCAGTTGACCGAGGTCCAGTTCGCCTTTCGCCCCGCCCTGCAGGCCGATCACGATTAGTCGTCCGTAGTCCGCCAGTGCATCAACATTCTGGGGAAGATACTTCGCCCCCACCACATCTAGGATCACGTCCGCGCCCTTGCCGCCGTTCTGGCGCCTCAGGCTCTCCGGAAAGTCCTCCTCGGCGTAGTTGATGGCGATGTCCGCTCCCAGGAACGCCTTTGCTGTGCCTACTTTTTCGTCATTGCCGGCCGTGGTGGCAACCCGTGCCCCCAAGGCTTTGGCAAGTTGGATGGCCATGGTGCCGATACCTCCAGTCGCACCGTGGATGAGCACTGTCTCGCCGGCCTGCAACTGGGCCGTCATGACCAGATTCGAATAGACCGTGGCAGCGACCTCAGGCAGGGATGCCGCCGTGACCACGTCGACGCCGTCGGGAATCCGCAGGACCTGTTCTGCCGGAACGGCCACCTGCTGCGCGTAGCCCCCGCCTGCCAGCAGCGCCACTACTTTGTCACCGACCGAGAATGGTTTACTGACGCCGGGGCCGAAGCCGGCGATCCTGCCGGAGACTTCCAGGCCCGGGATCTCGGAAGCACCCGGGGGCGGAGGGTAGAACCCCCTTCGCTGCTGCACATCTGCGCGGTTAAGGCCGGCAGCGACGACGTCGATCAATACCTCGCCCTGCCCCGGAATCGGAGCGTCCACGTCGCGGACTTCCAGCACCTCCGGACCACCAGGTTCTGAAATATAGACGGCTTTCATGGAGAACTCCCGTTTCTTGCTGATTCGTGCCCCAAAACCAGTGTGCACCGGACGCACGCCAGACTCTGTTTTGTTGCAGCCAACTGCCTATGAAACACTACTCGTTAGGGAAGGTTGTCCGAGCGGCCGAAGGAGCTAGTCTTGAAAACTAGTGTGCGGTAACCCCGTACCAAGAGTTCGAATCTCTTACCTTCCGCGAATGGAACCCCGGTTCACCAGTTTTCTGGCGAACCGGGGTTCCGTCGTTTCCGGGCTCCGGTACACCCCCGGCGCCGGGGACGCAGCCAAGGCCGGCCTCATGGATGCCTCCGGTCATCTCCCGGCAGATGTCCCGTCCAACTGGCAGATTTACTTCGCGGTGGAGGACGCCGACGCAACGATCGAAAAAGCTGTATCCCTCGGAGCGGCCGTCATCGACGGTCCGGATGATTCGCCCTTCGGCCGGTTCGCCACGCTGGCCGACCCCACCGGCGCCATGTTCAAGATCGTCGCGGACAACGTGCTCGTCGCTAATGCTGTGCAGTCCCCGGAGGCCTGAAACCATTAGCCTCAGGGCTCCAAGCTGAACGGGCCCTTCCCCCGGAAAAACCCGCCGGAAGTGAGGGAGCTTCCGGGGTGGGGGTTTCAGCGCCCCAGGATAGCCTGCGCGATCTCGTCGGCGTCGCGGAGGGTGCGCTGCCCGCTGGGATAGGTTGGGCCGCCTGGCTGGACTGCCTCGGCAGCGATGGCGGTACCCCATTGGGTTGCCGAGAGCTGCAGCCCCAACACATAGAGCCCGGCGGACACTGACCCGTTGGCTGCCACAGGCCGGTAGGGATGCGGGCTGACGTCCAAGCCTGTGGCCTGCACGGGTGCGCCCTCCGCCGTCATCATGAGGCGCGGCCGTACCAGCCCGTCCGACAGGAGCTGTTTGAGCAGCGGAGAGTCACTGGCGGAAACCCGGTTGGCCGGGGCGAGCGCCTCCACCATGGTCTTTGCCGCTGCCGGCGGACCCTGCACCCAGGGTGAGGCAGCCGTAAACATCCCGGCACGGCGGTCCAGCCCGAATTTGGGGTCGGGACCAACAAAGCTGACCACGCCGGCACGGGCCAGTGCCGCCAGCTGTTCGGCACGCAGCGCCGGCGGGCCGCTGGCCAGCCCTTCCACAAAGGACTCGAACCAGCCACGGAGCCCGGCGACCCACGATTCGTCGGTGATGCCGCCGTCGGCCACCGCAGTTTTCAGGACGGCCCGCCCGTGGTGGAGGGCGCCGATTGCCATCTTGAGGGGGTCGTCCTCACCCAGGGCGGAGCGGCGGGCGTCATCCATCAGGTAATCGACGACGGCGGCGTCCAGCTCCGAGCGCGAGGCGAACGACCTGCCCGCAAGCGGTGCGGCGAGTCCCGGGAGGTCCAGGCGGTGGCGCGGCGGGACATGGATGGCGAGGACGCTGGCCATGGCGTCCTCCCAGTTGGCCGCACTGTGGGTGTGCGGGTGCAGCGCGAGGTCCAGGGCTTCAAGGAATGCGGCCGGCTCTGCCACGGCCCCTGGCTGCGAGCGCACCAAGGTTGAGTAGTAGGCCCAGAGCGTGTCCCTGTGGAGCAGGGGCCAGAGGTCGTGGTCGAAGCCGGGGCGGATCCCGGCGGCGGCAAACCGTTCCAGCGCAGCGCCGGTCAGGTACCGCAGCCGGATGGATGCTGCGTAATACCCCGCCAGCGCCGCCTTAGTGCGGTAAGGGGTGCCACGGCGTGAGGCGGCGATGATCAGGGGTTCCTGGCCGGAAGGGAGGTAGTCCAGCCGGGGGCCGGCGTCGATAAACTTTCCGCCTCGCCCCTCGGTGAGTTGGCCCATGGCGTCAAAGAAGTTCAGGCCCATGCCCCGGACCAGGACGGGTTCACCTGCCGGGATCGAGTCCCAGTCCACATCGGTGGGGACTGCCGGCGGCAGGTAGCGCAGGCCCATCCGTGCGGCCGATGACTGCAGCTCCCGCTGTTCAGCATTCAGCCGTGAGGGGATGTGGCCCAGGGCCAGCACCACCGAATCTGTCCGCAGGGAACCGCCCCCGGCCAGGCCGACGTCGAACGCTCCGTCTCCGGACGGAACCACCGATTCCGCTGACGTTTCGTGGAACTGGACGGTCACGCCGTCGGGCAGCCGATCCAGCAGATCCCTAAGGGTGCAGCGCAGGTAGCGGCCGTACAGTGCGCGGCTGGGAAAGTCGCCCGATCCCAGTACGGCGAGCTCGGAGCGTTCCTCCATCGTGAGCGACGGCTCCGGATTGTGCCGCTGCCGGGCCCGCCAACCGTTGAAGGTGGTGCCGGCAACAGGAGCCGCCATGGCCGGGTCCTCGGGAATGAGGGTGGGGTAAAACGACTGGGTGTTCATCAGGTACAGCCGGGACTGGCCGGGCTGCCACACGTGGCCGGAGCCGGCCGGGTAGGGATCGATCACATCGATATGCAGCGTGGCCTGCCCGGGCCGTGAAGCCGCGTGCGCCAAGAGGCGTTCCAGGACGCTGGTACCCCGAGGGCCGGCGCCGATAATGGCGGTCCGGATCTGCTGCGTTGTACCCACGGCATCCAGAGTATCGGCTTGTGCGGCGGGCCCTTGACTTGCTAGGGGCGTGCAGATGTTGTTTGGATGGGGCGCATGACCACCACTGCAGCTGACTCAGCGCCCGGTTCCACCCCTCCAGCCCTCTCCCCCGAGCCCATCGACGAGAACATCTGGCTCGAGGAGATCTACGGTGAGGAGCAACTGGCCTGGGTCCGGGAGCAGAACGCCCGCACCGAGGACTTGCTGGAAGACGCCGACTACGCTGCCCTCGAAGGCAGCATCCTGGAAGTCTTGGATTCCACCGACAGGATCGCCATGGTGGGCAAGCGCGGAGACTGGTACTACAACTTCTGGAAGGACCAGACGAACCCGAAGGGGCTGTGGCGCCGCACCACCTGGGAAAGCTACCGCACTGACGCCCCTGAGTGGGATGTGCTTCTGGACGTCGATGCCCTCGCCGCCACTGAAGGAGTGGAGTGGGTGTTCCACGGAGCCACCTTCCTTCGGCCTGCGGACGGCGAGCCGCACCGCCTCGCACTGCTGGCCCTCTCACCCGACGGCGGCGACGCTAACCGGTACCGGGAGTACGACGTCGAGGCACGCGGCTTTGTGCCGCCGGCTGACGGCGGCTTTGACCTGCCGACGGCGAAGGGCAACGTCTCGTGGCTGAACCAGGACACGCTGCTGGTGGCCTCCACCGCGGAGGGGCTGCCGCGGACGGCATCCTCCTATGCCCGCACGGCCGTGACCCTGCGCCGCGGTGAACCGCTCGCCACCGCGCCCCTCCTGTTCGAGGTTCCCGAAAACCACATGCTGGCGGTGGTGGCGCACGATTCCACCCCTGGCTTCGAGCGTACGTTTGCCGTGGACTACATCGATTTCTTCAACCAGCGCACCTCCGTCCTGGTGGACGGGGCCTGGGTGGAGATCGACGTACCCACGGATGTGAACATCAGCGCGCACCGCGAGTGGTTGCTGTTCCGTCCCCGCCAGGACTGGACCGTGGACGGAGCCACTTTCCCGTCCGGGGCCCTGCTGGCCGCACGGTTTGACGACTACCTGGCCGGGTCCCGTGACCTGTCGGTGCTGTTTACGCCTGACACCCGCACGTCCCTGCAGTCCTGGAGCTGGACGAGGAACTTCCTGTTGCTGAACCTGCTGCGCGATGTCTCGTCCGAGATCCGCGTGCTCGACCCATCAGTGCCGTCGGCCGGCGGCGGGTCCGGCGCCTGGGGGTCTTCCCAGCTGGACGCCTGCCCACCGCTGCACGACGTCAACGCGTATGCGGTGGACGACGAGGACGAGGGCCCGTCCGACGGCGGCGCGGGGGACGATTTCTGGCTGGTCGCCACCGGCTTCACCACCCCAACCACGCTGATGCGGGGGACGCTGGAGCGGAGTACCGCTGCCGGGACGGCAGGCGTGGTGAGCAGCCATGCGGTAGTCAAGGCGTCGCCGTCGTTCTTTGACGATTCCCAATACGAGGTCCAGCAGCACTTCGCGGTGTCCGCTGACGGCACGCGGGTCCCCTACTTCCAGGTTGCGTCCCGGGACCTGGTGCTGGATGGCCAGAACCCCACGCAGCTCTCCGGGTATGGCGGGTTCGAAGTGTCCCGAACCCCCGCTTACAGCGGAACCGTGGGCAGGGCCTGGCTGGAGCGGCGGACGGGCGGAGCCGGCGACGCAACCTCCGGCGGAGCGGGGGCCGAGGCGTATTCCCGGGGCGGCGTCTATGTGGTGGCGAACATCCGTGGTGGCGGAGAATACGGCCCCGGCTGGCACCGGGCTGCACTTCAGGAGAACCGACACCGCGCCTTTGAGGATTTTGCGGCCGTAGCCCGGCACCTTATCTCCCGCGGGGTTACGTCCAAGGAACGTCTCGGATGCGTGGGCGGCTCCAACGGCGGCCTGTTGGTGGGCAACATGCTGACCAGCTATCCGGAACTTTTCGGAGCCATCTCCTGCGGTGTACCGCTGCTGGACATGCGCCGCTTTACGAAGCTGTCCGCCGGACACTCGTGGATTGCGGAGTACGGCGACCCCGATGTCCCGGAACAGTGGGAGTTCATCAGGACGTTTTCGCCCTACCACCTGCTCAAGGACGGGGTGGAGTACCCAGAAACGTTTATCTGGACTGCCACCTCCGATGACAGGGTGGGCCCCGTGCAGGCCCGCAAGATGGCCGCCCGGATGGAGGCCATGGGCATCCCCAATGTCTGGTTTCACGAAGCTCTGGAAGGCGGTCACGCCGGAGCCTCTGACAACCGGCAGGCAGCAGCGCTGCAGGCCCGCAGCCAGCATTTCCTGTGGCGGACCTTGGCCGGCGACGCTTCGTAACCGCACTGCTGGCGGCCCGACCGGTGCGGTGACGAGCCGTTTTGCGCTGCATGCCCGCTTCTGCGTATCCTTGGTGGGCTAGGAATAGCAATTGGAGACGTGCCAGAGCGGCCGAATGGGCTTCACTGCTAATGAAGTGTGGGGCACAACTCCACCGGGGGTTCAAATCCCCCCGTCTCCGCGTTTGGCCCCGGTCCCTGGACCGGGGCCTTTTGCGTTCCCATGACCCAACTGAGTAGCAGCTGATGTCGTTTTGGGCGCCCATAACGACATCAGCTGCTACCTACTTGGGCCGGAGCGTATCCGCGGTGCGGACACCGCGGGCCCGCCGCCCCCCACCGGTGGCAGGATTATCAGATGGCACAAAACAACCAGATGAGCGCGGATCCAGGCAGCGGGCAGGCATGGAACCCGCGCTTGGCGTTGCTGGTGGCTGCCACGTTCTTTATGGAGTTTTTGGACGGCACTGTCCTCACTACCGCCATTCCCAGTATCGCTGGGGACTTCCGCGTGCCCGCGGCCGATGTGAACATCACCATGACTGCGTATCTGATGACGGTGGCCATGGGCATCCCCTTCAGCGGCTGGCTGGCCGAACGGGTCGGGGCACGCCGCGTCTTCTGCCTGGCCATTGCCGTGTTCACTGCCGCATCGCTGGCCTGTGCTTTGAGCCAGGACCTCACCATGCTGACTCTGGCCCGCATCGCGCAGGGGGCCGGAGGGGCGATGATGGTTCCGGTCGGAACCTTGGTGGTGCTCCGCGGGACGCCGAAATCCGAGCTGTTGCGCGCCACGGCTTTCCTGGTGTGGCCGGGGCTGCTGGCTCCTGTGCTGGCGCCGTTGGTTGGTGGCGCACTGACCACGTATCTCTCGTGGCACTGGATCTTCCTGATTAACCTGCCGCTGGGCCTCGCGGCCTTCATTGCTGCTTTGCGGCTGGTTCCCGCCGGGGCAGGGGACCGTCAACGCAGGCTGGACTGGCTGGGCCTGTCCCTGACCACGGTGGGCGTGGGCGCACTGGTTGTTGGCCTGGAACTTTCCACGGCCCACCCCGACGGGCCATGGGGTGGCGTGAGCGCAGCGGCAGGCATTGCCGCCCTGGTCGGGGCTGCAGCATGGATGTTGCGTGCCCGGAATCCACTGTTTGATCTCAGCGTCTTTGCTACGCGCACCTTCCGGGCGATGGCAACAGGCGGATTTGTCTACCGCCTAACCATCAGTTCGGTGCCATTCCTCCTGCCTCTGATGTTCCAGGCCGGATTCGGGTGGACACCTTTGCATGCCGGCATCATGGTGGCGGCCGTCTTCATCGGCAACATCGGCATCAAACCGGCAACCACACCCTTAATCAGACGGTTCGGCTTCAAGCCGATGCTGGTCTTCGCGTCCCTCGCGTCGGCACTGACCTTCGCATTGTGCGCCGTGCTGACCCCCGACACCCCGCAGGCCATCACGTTTGCCCTGCTGGTGTGCAGCGGGGCCTTCCGCTCGATCGGCTTTTCCGCCTACGCCTCGGTGCAGTACGCGGATATCGCCCCGGCGCAACTCACCTCGGCGAACGCCGTGTCAGCCACACTGGTCCAACTGGCCACCGGTGCCGGGATCGCGGTGGGAGCGCTGCTGATCCGCGTTTTCGACGGCATGGAAGTGTTCCCGCAGGACCCGGCGGGACCGTTCCGTGGCGCATTCCTGGCCATGGCCGTCCTGATGCTGTTCAGCACCGCTGACAGCCTGTCCCTGCACCGGCATGCCGGCTCGGAAGTCAGCCGGCCTGGCCAAGCACCAGTGGAAGCACAGCCCCCGCACCCGCCTGCCGCAGGGCCCGCCCAGCGACGGTGACTGTCCAGCGGCTGTCTACGAGGTCGTCGATCAGCATGATGCCCTGGCCCTGCAGTGGCGCCAAGGATGCCTCCAGTTCCGGCCCCACCACCAGCCGGTCCCAGACTCCGGCCAGCCGGTAGGCACTGTTGCCGCCCCGGCCACCGGTAGGACCGCCATGGCCCAGCTCCAACTGGCCGAGGTAAGGGATGCGGCCAATCTCCGAAATCCCCCGGGCGAGGGACTGGACCAGCTCGGGCCTGCTCCGAGAAGGAATGTTCACAATGGCCGCCGGACGGCCCACACCGCTCCATGCCGGCGTGCGTCCGTCCCCGGTGGCCCATTCGCGTAGCACCTGAACGCAGGCCTGCAGCATGCCGGGGTCGATCGCCCGGTCCGCCGCGCCGGCAGCAAACAGTTCACGCAGTGCCCCGCCCCAACCGAGATCCGTGAGCCGGGCCAGGATCCGGCCATCCGCCAGCCCCTCGGCCGGTTTGATCTTGCCTTTGACCGGAACTCCCAGGCGGTCCATGCCGCTGGGCCACTGAAGGCGGGCTTCCAGGACCCCGCCTGCCCGGCTCAGGGTCTGGCCGGCCGCCGCGGTGGCCTCGGCGGCGATGTCCGCCCGGAACCACTGGCCTGCGCAGTTGTCACAGCGGCCACAGGCATGGGCGGTTTCGTCATCGAGGACCGAGGTGATGTATTCCATTCGGCATCCGGCAGTGTCCTGGTAGATCACCATGGAATCCTGCTCATCCACCCGGGCTTCGGCGATACGGCGGTAGCGCTCGGCGTCATAGACCCAGGGCTGGCCGGTGGACCGCCATCCGCCACCTACCCGTTCCACGGCGCCGTCCACGGCCAGGACCTTGAGCAGCAGCTCCAACGGGGTGCGACGGAGGTCTACCCTGGCCTCAAGGGCTACGGTTGAGACCGCGGCACCGGCTTCGGCCAAGGCAGTGAGGACGCCATTGGCCTTGTCTTCCGAAGGCATGGAGGCGGTGGCGAAGTACTGCCAGATGTCACGGTCCTCCGAACCGGGCAGCAGGAGCACGTCAGCGTTGGCCGCACCGCGTCCGGCACGGCCCACCTGTTGGTAGTAGGCAACCGGCGAGGACGGCGCTCCGAGGTGCACCACAAAACCCAGGTCCGGTTTGTCAAAACCCATACCAAGCGCCGAGGTGGCCACGAGCGCTTTGACCTCATTGTCCTTCAGCAGCTGCTCGGCCCGTTCGCGGTCAGCAGGATCAGTCCTCCCGGTGTAGGCCAGCACTTTGTGCCCGGCCTCAGCCAGGAGCCGGGCGGTGTCCTCTGCGGCTGACACGGTCAGGGTGTAAATAATGCCGCTGCCGGGAAGGTCAGCCAGGTGCGTCAGGAGCCAGCCCAGTCGCTGCCGGGAGTCTGGAAGCGACAGGACGCCCAGGCGCAGGGAGTCCCGGCCCAGTGCCCCGCGGATGGTCAGCACGCCGGCGCCGAGCTGTTCCTCAATGTCGTGGACCACCCGCGAGTTGGCCGTCGCCGTGGTGGCAAGCACGGGGACAGTGTCCGGCAACTCGGTGATGAGGTCCGCGATGCGGCGGTAATCCGGCCGGAAGTCATGGCCCCAGTCCGAGATGCAGTGTGCTTCGTCAATAACAAGCAGGCCCGTCCGCCGGATCAGCTCTGGAAGCTGGTTTTCCCGGAAAGAGGGATTGGTAAGCCGTTCAGGGGAGACCAGCAACACGTCCACTTCGTCTGCGGCGAGCTGTTCACGCACAGTGTCCCACTCCAGCTGGTTTGCCGAGTTGATGGCTACAGCCCGGACCCCCGCCCGGGCCGCCGCGGCCACCTGGTCCCGCATCAGGGCCAGGAGCGGCGAAACGATCAGGGTGGGTCCGGCGCCACGCCGCCTCAGCAACAGGGACGCCACGAAGTAGACCGCCGATTTTCCCCAACCGGTGCGCTGGACCACCAAGGCCCGCCGCCCGCCGTCGACCAATGCCTCGATGGCTTCGTATTGTCCGTCGTGGAAGTCTGCTGCCGGGTGCCCCACCAGTTCCCGGAGAACCTCCAGGGCCTGGGCATGCGTGGCTGAACCGGAAGCGACTGAATCGGAAGGGGCTGAATCGGCAAGAACTGTGGCGTGCTGGTTATCGACCATTGATTCAGTATCCCAGCCACCACTGACAGCCAGAAAGCCGGAGGATGCCTATGTGGACAGTCCGGAGCCGCCGGCCCGGGACGGCGGCCGGCCCGGCCGTCACACAAACGAGAGCCTCGACTATCCCTCCACAGGCATCCCCTGCGTCAACGTAAGATAAGACCCGTGACTAGCGAACAGACAAAGACTTTTGACCTCTCGGCATCCTTTAAGGCTTACGACGTCCGGGGCATCGTGGGCGATTCCATCACGGCCGAAATCGTCGAAGCTGTGGGAGCCGCGTTCGTCGATGTCCTGCAGTTGGAGGGCCAGACGGTCCTGGTTGGCGGCGACATGCGCCCCTCATCCCCCGAATTCAGCAAGGCGTTCGCAGATGGTGCCGCCACGCGCGGAGCCAACGTCCAGCTCCTGGACCTGATTTCCACCGACGAACTCTACTTCGCGTGCGGGTCCCTCAACGCGGCTGGCGCCACCTTCACCGCAAGCCACAATCCTGCCGAATACAACGGCATAAAGATGTCCAAGGCCGGCGCTCAGCCCATCTCGTCCGAGTCAGGGCTCAAAGAGATCCAGGCACTTGCCGAGCAGTACCTCAACGCCGGCTCCATTCCGGCGGCCCCCACCCGCGGCCTGATCGGCGTCCACGATGTCCTCAAGGACTATGCCGAGTACCTGCGCCAGCTCGTTGACCTTTCCGGTTCGCGCCCCCTGAAAGTCGTCGTGGACGCCGGCAATGGCATGGCCGGTCTCACTACCCCGGCAGTCCTGGGCGACGCACTCCTGCCGAAGCTTCCGTTTGAGATCGTCCCCCTGTACTTCGAGCTGGACGGCTCCTTCCCCAACCACCCGGCGAACCCGCTGGAACCGGAAAACCTCCGCGACCTGCAAGCTGCCGTGATCGAGCATGGCGCCGACATCGGCCTGGCATTCGACGGCGACGCCGACCGCTGCTTCGTCATCGACGAAAAGGGTGAGCCTGTCTCGCCGTCGGCCATTACCGGCATGGTGGCACGCCGCGAAATCGCCCGCGCCCAGGCACAGGGCGAGGCCACGCCCACCATCATCCACAACCTGCTGACATCGCGTGCGGTGCCGGAACTGGTGGAGCACGACGGCGGACGCGCCGTCCGGACGCGCGTGGGCCACTCGTTCATCAAGGCAGTCATGGCCGAGGAAGGCGCCGTCTTCGGCGGCGAACACTCTGCCCACTTCTATTTCCGCGACTTCTGGAACGCTGACACCGGGATGCTCGCCGCCATGCACGTCCTGGCCGCCCTCGGCGAGCAGGACGGCCCCCTCTCGGAGCTCGGCCGCGAGTACGAGCCCTACGTTTCCTCCGGCGAGATCAACTCCGAAATCGAGGACAAGGCCGGAGCCGTCGAACGCGTCCGCGCTGACTTCAGCGGCGAAGACGTCACCATCGACACCATGGATGGCAGCACCTTCACGGCCAACGACGGCAGCTACTGGTTCAACCTGCGCCCGTCCAACACCGAGCCGTTCCTTCGCCTGAACGCCGAAGCCACTGACCGGCCGACGATGGAACGCGTTCGCGACCGCGTTCTGTCACTAGTCAGGGGCTAAGTTCACAGTGGCTGACAACTCCCAGGCTGCCACGGGCGACACAGCAGGTTCATGGCGGGACTCGGTCCCCGAGGCCACGGCCACGGACCTGGAGAACCTGCTCGGGACCGGGGTGGGTGCAGCCCAGGAACAGCTCCAGCGCAACGGCGGGTTCCTGCCGTTCGCCCTGGTCGTGGAGAACGACGGCGAGGTGCGGCTGGTGGCCGTGACGCCAGCCGATGCCGAGGACGGCTCCGACGACGACTTCGATGCGGACGCCATGATCAGCGACCTCACGGACGCTCTCCGCCAGAACCGTACCGAATTCCGGGCCACCGCCATCGTCTGCGACATTCTCCTGGTGGAGGAGGGCTCGGATGCCATCCACGTGGCGGCGGAACACCGGGATGGTTCGGTGTTCGCCGCGGTCCTCCCCTATTCCGCCAACGCGTCAACGACCTCGTGGGAATTCGGCCAGCTCGCCGCTGACACCAACGAACCCTCCATCTGGGTGGACTAGACCGGCGCGCCAGCGATGAAGATCAATGCGTTTGCAGACGTCAGCCTCCGGGCCCTCATGGTGCTCGCCGCAGCCCCGGACGGCAACCTCCTCACTACGCAGAACATTGCCGACGCCGTGGGCACCCCCTATAACCATGTCAGCAAGGCGATGGCGAAGCTGCGCGGCCTCGGCCTGATCGATGTGGAGCGCGGCCGCACCGGAGGATCCAGGCTAAGCGCGGCCGGCAGCCGGGCAACGGTCGGCCATATCCTGCGACAACTCGACACGCGCTCGGATGCCGCCGATTGCGTGGCCCCTAGCGGCGCCTGCCCGCTGATCAACGAGTGTAAATTGCGTGCGGCCCTCGCTCGCGCCCGCGAGGCTTTCTACCGTGAGCTCGATTCTGTAGTGGTGGCAGAACTTCCAAGCTCCTCCCAGATGGCCCCCGTCTTCGAGCTGATCGGGCTTCGCCCGGGCCTGTGAGCCGCGCCTGATTTGGCTCCTATTTCTACAGGGTGTAGAACTGGGGTATAAATACTCGCATTCTAAAGATGAGTATTTATCCCGGCCGGACGAAAGCTCCGGTCACTCTATCTCAGGAGTACACATGCTCTCGGACAAATCTTTCCCTGTCATTGAGGCCACCCTGCCGCTGGTCGGTTCGCGGATCGGCGCCATCACTCCCAAGTTCTACTCCCGGCTGTTCGCCGCCCACCCCGAACTCCTGGACGGCCTGTTCAGCCGTTCCAACCAGCGCTCCGGAAACCAGCAGCAGGCCCTGGCGGGCAGCATCGCCGCTTTCGCCACCCACCTGGTCAACAACCCAGGCACCCTGCCCGAAACCGTGCTTTCCCGCATCGCCCACCGGCACGCGTCGCTGGGCATCACCGAACCTCAGTACCAGGTGGTCTACGAGCACCTGTTCGCGGCCATCGCGGAAGACCTCGCCGAAGTCATGACACCGGAGATCGCGGAGGCCTGGACCGAGGTCTACTGGCTCATGGCCGACGCACTGATCAAGCTCGAAAAGGGCCTCTACGCAGCCCAGGCCAACGGCAAAATGTGGACTCCTTGGAAGGTGTCCACCAAGTCCGCTGCCGGCGCTGGTTCCCTCACTTTTACCCTGAAACCCGCCGACGACACCCCGGTGACGCCAGCCTTGCCCGGCCAGTACATCAGCGTCAAGGTCCAGGTCCCGGACGGCCTCCGCCAGGTCCGGCAGTACTCCCTCTCCGGCAATGCGGGCACCAGCCGGACCTTCACTACAAAGCTGGACGACGGCGGCGAGGTCTCCCCCGTGCTGCATAACGCCGTTGAGGTGGGCGACATCCTGGAGATCTCCAACCCGTATGGCGAGATCACATTGAAGGATGGCGACGGTCCGGTGGTCCTGGCCTCGGCGGGAATCGGCTGCACACCCACGGCGTCCATCCTCCGCTCCCTCGCAGAGTCGGCTTCGGAGCGGCAGGTGCTTGTCCTCCACGCAGAAAGCACCATGGAGAGCTGGGCACTGCGCGGCCAAATGACGGACGACGTCGAACGCCTCGCGGGTGCCGACCTCCAACTGTGGCTTGAGCAGCCCGAGCCGGGAACCAGGGAGGGCTTTATGTCGCTGCGTGAAGTGGACCTGCCGGCCAATGCGTCCCTGTACCTCTGCGGGCCGCTGCCGTTTATGAAGCACATCCGCAACGAGGCCATCAATGCGGGCATCCCGGCAACGAGGATCCACTACGAGGTTTTCGGCCCAGACATCTGGCTGGCTTCCTAAATTCATCGACTGTCCCCACCAGCGCCCTTCTGAGCGCTCAAAAAGGCGGGTGCGGAGCAATGGACGACAGAACGACGGCGACCCCGCACCTTTTTCAGCAAAGGTGCGGGGTCGCCGTCGTACTTTTTTGAACTGTCAGCCCAGGCGTGACTTCAGGGCGGCGAGCTCGGCCTGAAGAGCGTCCGGGAGTGAGCCGCCGAAGTTGGCGAACCATTCCTCGATGGACGCAAGCTCGGTTTCCCACTCAGCCGGATCCACGCGGACCGCTTCCTCAACCTGCGCAGGGGTCATGTCCAGGCCCTTGAGGTCGATGGAGTCGCCTGTCGGAACAAAACCGATGGGCGTTTCGACGGCGTCCGCCTTGCCCTCGAGCCGTTCGATGGCCCACTTCAGGACACGGGCGTTGTCGCCGAAGCCGGGCCACGCGAAGCCACCCTGGGCGTTGCGGCGGAACCAGTTGACCAGGAAGATCTTGGGCAGCCGCTCCGGGTTGGCCTTGGCGGACAGGTTGACCCAGTGGTTCAGGTAGTCGCCGGCGTCGTAGCCGATGAACGGCAGCATGGCCATGGGGTCGCGGCGGACCACGCCGACAGCGCCGGCTGCTGCGGCTGTGGTCTCGGAGGACAGCGTGGAACCCATGAAGATGCCGTTGGACCAGCTGCGTGCCTCGGTGACCAGCGGAATGGTGGTCTTGCGGCGGCCGCCGAAGAGGATCGCGGAAAGCTCCACGCCGTTCGGGCTGTGGTATTCCTCGGCCAGCATGTCGATCTGGTCGATCGGCGTGCAGAAGCGCGAGTTCGGGTGGGCCGCAGGCTTGTCCGAATCAGGAGTCCAGGAGTTACCCTGCCAGTCGGTGAGGTGGGCAGGCACTTCCTCGGTCATGCCTTCCCACCACACGCCGCCGTCGTCAGTGAGGGCGACGTTGGTGAAGATGCTGTTGCCCTTTGCAATGGCACGCATCGCATTGGGGTTGGTGCCCCAGCCGGTGCCCGGTGCCACGCCGAAGAGACCGGCTTCGGGGTTGACGGCGCGGAGCTCACCTTCCTTGCCGAAGCGCATCCAGGTGATGTCGTCACCCAGGGTCTCCACCTTCCAGCCCTCAATCGTGGGATCAAGCAGCGCGAGGTTGGTCTTGCCGCAGGCGGAAGGGAAGGCTGCCGAAATGTAGTAGGTCTTCTGCTCGGGTGAAGTCAGCTTCAGGATGAGCATGTGCTCGGCCAGCCAGCCTTCGTCGCGGGCCATCACGGACGCGATGCGGAGGGCGTAGCACTTCTTGCCCAGCAGGGCGTTGCCGCCGTAGCCGGAGCCGAAGGACCAGATGGAACGCTCTTCGGGGAAGTGGACAATCCACTTGTCCGGGTTGCACGGCCACGGCACATCAGCCTGGCCGGCTTCGAGCGGGGCACCCAGGGAGTGCAGGGCCGGTACGAAGAACGCGTTGGTATCGGTCATGCGGTTCAGGACGTCGGTGCCGATGCGGGCCATGATGCGCATCGAGGCAACAACGTAGGCGCTGTCGGTAATTTCGACGCCAAACTTGGGATCCTCGGCATCAAGGTGGCCCATGACGAACGGAATGACGTACATGGTGCGGCCACGCATGGAGCCGGCGAACAGTCCGCGCAGCTTCTGCTTCATCTCGGCCGGGGCCATCCAGTTGTTGGTGAAGCCGGCGTCGTGTTCCTTCTCGGAGCAGATGAACGTCTGCTCTTCCACGCGGGCTACGTCCGCGGGGTCGGAGAATGCGGCGAAGGAGTTCGGGAAGATCTCCTGGTTGAGCCGGGTCAGGGTGCCCGCGGCCACGAGTTCATCCGTGAGCCTGGTGTTTTCCTGTTCGGACCCGTCAACCCAGTGGATCCGGTCCGGCTGCGTTAGCTCAGCAACCTCTTCGACCCATGCCAGCAGTGCAGCATGCGTGGTGGGTGCTTTCTCAAGCAGCGGCTGTTGTGCCAGATCGCCCATTGCGGTTCCCTTCCTCGGGTTCATCGGTGTGAGCTAAATGCTATGGGCCGGGAGGGCTCGAGTTTTTGGGCCCGGACTGCTCGATAGTGAGCGTTTCGAGTGGAAACCGCGTAAATTCAACAAAGATGGCACCACAACAGGGCAATTAAGTGACGAAGGTCACCTAGACCGGTCTAGTCACCCAGATTACACACGTTTCGATTTGGTACTACGGCCCACCCTCGCGTAAAGTTATTCGAGGTTCGGGGAGAGCAGAGATGTTCTTCAAGAAACAAGATGCGCCCATAGCTCAGCTGGATAGAGCGTCTGTCTACGGAACAGAAGGTCAGGGGTTCGAATCCCTTTGGGCGCACAGATGAAGGTCCGCACCGGTTCGCCGGTGCGGACCTTTTGCTTTAAGTGCCCGCCGCCGCCGAGGTTCCACCGAACCCTTCGCCCGCTGGGCACACCCCCAACTGGCCCGGCAGGGAGCCCATCCCCGGCGTAGGCTAAAGCAATGACGCCAGAGCCCTTGGAACGCGAATTCGATGTCATCGTGATCGGCGCCGGCGCCGCTGGCGAAAACGTGGCGGACCGGGCCGTCCAGGGCGGGCTGACCGCTGTCCTGGTGGAGGCGGAACTGGTGGGCGGCGAGTGTTCTTACTGGGCCTGCATGCCGTCCAAGGCGCTGCTCCGGCCCGGCACGGCCCTCCACGGGGCGCAGGCGGTGCCAGGAGCAGGAGAAGCAGTCACCCGCACGCTCGATGCCGCCGCAGTCCTCAAACGGCGCGACTACTTCACCGCGAATTGGCAGGATGACAGCCAGGTGAAGTGGGTGGAGGACTCGGGGATTGAGCTCGTCCGCGGCCACGGGTGGATCACCGCCCCGCGCGCAGTGGAAGTAGCCGGACTTGATGGCAGCACCCACCTCCTGACGGCGCGGCACGCCGTCGTCCTCGCCACTGGCTCCACGCCCAACAGGCCTCCGATCGAGGGACTGGCTGACCTTCGCCTCTGGGGCACCCGTGAAGCCACCTCGGCCAAGGAAATCCCGGAACGCCTGGCAGTCGTCGGCGGCGGCGTCGCAGGGGTTGAGCTGGCGCAGGCGTTCGCCAGGCTCGGTTCCAAGGTCACCCTCGTGGCCCGGAGCCGGCTGCTGGGCACTTTCCCCGAGGAAGCGGCCCAACTGGTACTTGCGGGCCTGCGCGCGGACGGCGTTGAAGTCCGGCTCCACACCACCACCAAGAGCGTCAGCGAAAACGAAGACGGCACCTTCACGGTCAGCCTCGGCGACGGCGCTTCCGTCTCCGCCGACAAGGTCCTGGTGTCCACGGGCCGCCACCCGGCCTTGGAAGGCCTCGGGCTGGAAAGCGTCGGCCTTGGCGCACCGGACGGCAGCCCCCTGAAGCTGACCACGGATTCCACCGGGCAGGTTAACGGCCTGCCCGACGGCGACCCTTGGCTTTACGCCGTAGGTGACGCCGCTGGGAAGAACCTCCTCACCCACCAGGGCAAGTACGAAGCCCGCGCAACAGGGGATGCGATAGCCGCACGTGCCAAGGGTGAGCTGAATGGCGAGCCGGCACCGTGGAGCCGCTATGCGCAGACAGCCAACCAACATGCCGTCCCCAATGTGGTGTTTACGGATCCTGAGCTGGCCTCAGTGGGCCGAACCCTTGACCAGGCCACGAAAGACGGATTCAACGCCACCTCGGTGGAATTGCCTATCAACGTATCCGGGTCTTCCCTGCATTCGGAGCATTACGAGGGCTGGGCGCAGCTGGTGGTCGACGAGGACCGCGAGGTTCTCCTGGGGGCCACGTTTGCGGGACCCGATGTGGCTGAGTTGCTCCACGCCGCAACCATCGCAGTCGTGGGTGAAGTGCCGCTGGACCGGTTGTGGCACGCGGTCCCCTCCTACCCCACGGTTAGCGAAGTCTGGCTGCGGCTGCTGGAAAAGTACGGCCTCTAAGCCCACCGCCAACGGCTTCCACGTCCGGACAGGAGCTTTATTTGAACTGACCGGTCAGTTTAGTTAGACTGGCAGGAGACCATTTCCCTGCGAAAGGCCCTCTTTGCTCTCCGTACAGCACCTCCATGCGAAAGGACGGCGGGACGATCTGCTCCCGCCCACCTCCCTGCAGACCGGAAGGGGTGAGCTGCTCCTCGTCTCGGCGGACCGCCAGGACCACCGGACAGCCCTGGCACTGACGTTGAGTGGCCGGATGAAACCCACGGAGGGGCGCATCAGTTGGGACGGCGAATCCGGGATCAAGCGCCGCCGCCTGGCCAGCGCGCTGGTTGACTCCCCCGGCGTCAACGAACCCGAGCAACACCTGAGCGTCCGCGACCTTGTCACCGAGGACCTGGCCCTGATCCCGCGCCGCTACCGGGGTGCCCTGGTGAGCAAGCCCTGGCTCAAAGTCAACAGTTTCGAGGACATCGCAGACTTGTGGACCGAACAGCTGGCGCCGGAACGGCGCGTTGAACTGCTTACCGCCCTGGCCCTCGCCAACCCGCACACCGACCTCCTGGTGGTCGATTCCCCGGACCGGCATACTGCCAACTCCTCCGAGTGGCTGCCTCGCCTTGAGCAGTTGGCGTCCGACGCCGGCCGGCCCCTCGCCGTCGTCGCTACCGTAGCTGCCATTCCGGATGGGTGGACGGGGCCAACGGCAGCTGTGGGGAACGCCGTTCAGCCGCCCGCGGACGCGCAGTCCGAAGTGGTAGCTGCTGCGGAAATAGAGGAAGACCTCCTACTCGAAACCGAGGACGCCAAGTGACTGTGCTGCGGCTGGCCCGCTCCGAACTCAAGCGGATGACCGGCGGGCTCCTGCCCAAGCTGACCATCCTGGCCCTGGTCATGGTGCCGCTGCTCTATGGCGCCGTGTACCTCTATGCCAACTGGGACCCGTACGGCAACCTGAACCGGATCGATGCCGCGCTGGTTGTCGAGGACACCGGTGCCGCCTCCAGCGACGGCTCCGTGTTGCAGGCCGGAACCAAGGTGGCTGACAGCCTGGTGGAAGGAAACGTCTTCAACTGGCAGTCGGTCCCCACTGCGGAGGAGGCCGACCAAGGTGTCAGCGACGGCAAGTATGCCTTCGCGCTCAAGATTCCCAAGGACTTCTCCGCCAACCTGGTGTCTCCGGGCAGCTTTGATTCAGCCAGCCAGGCAATGTTGAACGTCACCACCAACGATGCCAACAACTACCTG
Source organism: Pseudarthrobacter sp. CCNWLW217 (assembly GCF_037203985.1). NCBI lineage: Bacteria > Bacillati > Actinomycetota > Actinomycetes > Micrococcales > Micrococcaceae > Pseudarthrobacter > Pseudarthrobacter sp. CCNWLW217. The sequence continues at coordinate 75,996 of NZ_JBBCBT010000013.1, read as the reverse complement.
TTGAGCACGATCGTGGACAAGCTGACAACCTCGGTCCACACCACCGTTGCCAAGGAAGTGGGCGAGGAGACAGCAAACCAACTGCTGACCGGCTTTGGCACGATCCATTCGCAGATGGTCAAGGCAGCCGACGGCGCCGGGCAGCTGGCAGGCGGCGTCGCCACACTGCACGACGGGACCGCCACCCTCCATGAAGGAAGCACGGACTTGAGTAACGGGGCCGGTGAACTGTACGCGGGGCAGCTGAAGCTGCGCGACGGCGCCAACCAGCTCACCGACGGAGCCGGTCAGCTAAGTAGCGGGTTGTCGCTGCTGAAGGACAGGACAACCACCCTTCCCACGGACTCGCAGACCCTGGCGAACGGCGCCGCCCAAGTAGCTGCCGGAAACGCCCAGCTCAACACCCGGGTCCAGGACATGGTTGCCCAGCTCGACGCCGCCGACCAGGGACTCCGGACTCGGGTCATCGAATCCAACACACGCCTGATCGCTTCGGGTGTGTTGACCCAGGCGCAGGCTGACAGTATTTTGGCCGATTTTGACTCCGTGGCGGCCTCCAGCCCGGTGGCCACCGCCAAGACCAGGATCCAAACCGACGCCGCGCAGATCCAGCAACTGGCAGATGGCTCCGAGGCCGTCAGCGTGGGCGCTGCGCAACTGGCTGCAGGCACCCCTGCGCTGAAGAACGCTGTGGCCCAGGCCTCCACCGGCGCCGACCAGCTCCACACCGGGGCGGCCACGCTGGCCACAGGCCAGCAGGCGGCCCTGGACGGAGCCGGCAGGCTCTCCGAAGGTGCGCAAACGCTCGACGCCGGCGCGGGCCAACTGGAGGCAGGTGCCGGTACCGCGGCGGACGGCTCCCGTACCCTTGCGGAGGAGATCGCGAAAGGCGCAGGCCAAGTGCCCAATCCCGACGACCAGCAAAAGAACAGCCTTTCGGAAGTCATCGCGGATCCTGTGGCCGTGAGCAACGTCTCCCAAGCGAAGGCTGACTCGTACGGGGCTGGGTTGGCTCCCTTCTTCCTGACCCTGGCCCTGTGGATCGGCATCTTTATGCTGATCCAGGCCATGCGCCCCATCACCCAGCGGGCGCTGGCATCAAACGCCCCGGCGTGGAAGATCGCCATCGGAGGGTGGCTGCCCTTCCTGGCGGTATCGGTAGTGCAGGCAACCCTGCTGACCTTGGTGGTGGACCTGGGCTTGGGGCTGAACCCGGCGCACCCTGTTCTGATGTGGCTGTTTATGCTGGCCGCCGCGATGGCCTTCAGCGCCATCATCCAAGGCGTGGTTGCCCTGCTGGGATCACCGGGGAAGCTCGTGGTGCTCATACTGCTCGTCCTGCAGCTCGTCTCCTCGGGCGGCACATTCCCCTGGCAGACCACTCCGCAGCCCCTCCACGTGGTGCACGAGATCCTGCCCATGGGCTATGTGGTTTCGGGAATGCGGCACCTCATCTATGGCGCGGACCTCTCCATGATCATGCCCACCGTCCTGGGCCTGCTGGGCTACACCATCCTGGGCGCCGCGATGTCAACGCTCGCTGTCCGGAAACGGAAGTACTGGACGCTCAAGACCCTCAAGCCCGAGATCGCGGTATGAGCCCGTCCTTGCAGGGCCCTGGGACGGATCCCGCGCAGGGTCCGGTGCCAGGTCCGGTCCTGCGGCTGCGTGCCGACGGTCCCGCCGAAAAGAAGCTCCGCCCGGCGCGGACCAACGCCACCCGGCAGAAGCTCTTTGATGCCTCCATGGAGCTGATCGGCGAGCGCGGCGCTGCCGGGGTGACCGTGGATGAGATCGCAGCGGCAGCGGGTGTCTCCAAGGGCACGGTGTATTACAACTTCGGAAGCAAGTCGGACCTGATTGCCCAGCTGCTGCGCCACGGCGTCGATATCCTGAAGGCCCGCCTGATGAGCGTCGGGAGTGCTGGGGCCGTTCATGCCGGAGCCGGAGATCTGCCGCCCGCTGATCCGCTACTGACGATGGAGGAAATGATCGGGCAGGCCATGGACTTCATGGCCGACTACCCCTCTTTTGCCCGGCTGTGGGTCAGCGAAAACTGGCGCACGCCCAGCGAGTGGCGGGACACCTTCGCGGTGCTGAGGGCCGAGTTGCTGGCCGTGATCGGCGGTGCCATAGAGTCCGTGGCGGCGGCCTATCCGGTGGACCGGTCCATCTCCCGGGGCAGTCTCGAAACCGCTATATTTGGTGCCTGCTTCGTGGTGGGGCTGGACCGCCAGACGTACAACCCTGAACGCACCCGTGACCAAAGTGTTGCAGCAATCATGGCAATCATGCGCGGCTACGTGGTGAAGTAGCGGCTGCCTCGGGGATGATTGATCCCATGCGCCACATGGGTAACAGCGGGAAGTTTGCCTTGATAGCGGCCGTCGCCGCTCTGGGCATGCTGGTGCTGACCGCCATCACCCTTGAAGAAGCCGTGATGGTCACGTTCCTGGGGCTTGTTGCCCTGGCTTACGTTTCTGCCGTCGCAGAGGTCCTGGCGCGGGGACGCCGCCTGGCCCTGCTTGCCACCGGGGCGGGAACCAGCCTCACGGTTGCCTTCTCCTTGGCTTTCCTCAGCACGTGGGAGCTGGCGTTTGCCAACCAGTCTTCGTTCCTGGGGACACCGCTGCCCACCGGGGATCCGGACAACTACTTCTATTGGGCCGCTGCCTCCGCCGTATCCACGCTGTTTGTCCTGTTTCTTGCAGCAGCCTGGCCTGCAGGCAGGCAGTTGGGGGTGCGGGGGAAACCTTCGCCGGCGAACCGCAGGCCCGCATCCGCTGCCCGCCGGCAAGCTGCCAAGGGTGGAACACAACGCAGGCCCGCGCAACGCGGCACCACCCAGCGAACTTCCGTCCAACGAACTTCCACCCAGGCCAAATCAGCCCAGGGCAAATCAGCCCAGGGCAAATCCGCTCAGGGCGCGTCCGGTTCCCGCACGCCCGCCCGACCGGGCGCGGCAGCCAAGCGGCCGTCGTCGTCCGCCTCCGCTGCCAGCAAGCCGGCACCCAAGCCTGCGCCCAAACCGGGCGGGGCCAGGAGCGCTCCCCGACGCTGACGCATCGTGGCGCCTCCAGTGAGGACCGCCGTCGCCACCCCTCCCAGCAGAAGCAGCCCGCCTGCCAGCTCGGCAGGGGTGGGCACTTCGCCCAGCGCAAGCCACGCAGCGCTCATCCCCACCACTGGCACCAGCAAGGTGAAGGGAACAACGGCCGACGACGGGTAGCTGGCCAGAAGCCGGTTCCAGATTCCGTAGCCCACCAGCGAGGCGAAAATGGCCGTATACAGTGCGCTGATGATCGTGGCAGGCTGCAGGTCGGCCAGCGTGCCCAGCACAGCCTCCGGACCGTCCACCAGCAACGAGAGCCCGGCAAGGGGCAGCGGCACCACAGCGCCGGACCAGACCACCAGACCCAGCCCTGAGGCCGCCTTGGCCTGGCGGGCGACGACGTTTCCGGCGGCCCAGGACAATGCGGCTCCCAGGACAATGATGAGCGGCAGCAGCGGTGCTACGGCGCTGCGGCCCACGGCCACAACGGCCAGGCCGGCGACGCCAAGGACGACGCCGGCCAACTGACGGCGGCTGGGCCGCTCCCCCAGGAAACCTGCCGCCAGGAGGACCGTCAGCAGCACCTGCGCCTGCAGGACCAGGGAAGCCAGACCCGCTGGCATGCCAAGGGCCATTGCCAAGTAGAGGAGGCCGAACTGGCCTGCGCTCATAAAGAGTCCGACGCCGATGATCGCCTTCCAAGTGACGTCGGGCTTCCTGATGAAGAAGATCCAGGGGAAGACCACCAGGACGAACCGCATCGCCACGAACAACAGCGGGGGAACCTCACGGCCGTTGGCATGCAAGCCGAAGTCGATGGCAACGAAGTTCAGGCCCCAAAGCACGGCGACCAGGGCGGCAAGGAGGGAGTGGCGGAGGTTCACGATCCCACTCTTACAGAACCCCCGATGAAGCACCAGCATTGAATTCGACACGGGATCATGTACGTTTGCTTCATGATTGAAATCGGCTCACTTCGTGCTCTCGCGGCGATTGAGCAGCACGGGTCTGTCATAGCAGCGTCGGAGATTATGGGCTTCAGCCCGTCCGCCGTCTCCCAGCAGATCAAGAAGCTGGAAAAGCAGACTGGTTTCGCTGTCCTCGAGCGCCGCGGCCGCGGGGTGCTGCTCACCGAACGCGGGCTCACGCTGGCAGCCTATGGCCGGCGCATCCTGTCTGAGCTTGAGGAACTGGAATCAACCTTGCTTTCGGACCCGGCCAGACCCAGCGGGCACTTGAAGGTGGTGGCCTTCTCCACGGCTTGCCGCGGCCTGGTCGGACCGCTGCTGGGAAGGCTTGCCTCTTCCGGCGCGGACTTGGACGTGAGCGTGCTGGCCGAGGACCCTCGCGAAGCCGTGGCACGGGTGGCCAATGGGGAGGCCGACCTGGGTGTGGTGCACAATTGGAACTCCGTACCGCTGGTGATACCGGAGCATATGACGCTTGAGTGGTTATGCGAGGACATTGCCGACCTGCTGGTGCACGGCAGCCATCCGCTGGCAGGACGCGGCCACGTGGAGCCGGCCGACCTTGTTGATGAGCAGTGGATCAGCACACCGCACGGCGCCATCTGCAACGAGGCCCTGCTGAGGATTTTCGCCGATCTGGGCCGGGTGCCGGACATCAAGGTCTACGATCCTGACTTCGCAACCCATATTTCCCTTGTGGAGCAGGGAGCGTTCGTAGCACTGGTTCCCCGCCTCGGCAGGCCGGCACTGCCACCTGACGTGGTGCCCGTGCCATTGGTCAATCCCGTCCAGGTCAGGCAGGTGGGAATGGTTTACCGCCGGACCATGACGGCGAGCCCGGCCATCCAGCACGTCTCGGGACTGCTTCGTCAGATCAGTGGGCGCGCGGAACCTTGAACTTGGTGATCCGGGCGTCCTGGCCATCCAGTTCCGCCCAGGATTTATCGGTTTCCAGGACTGTGAGCGCGCTGGTGGGGTACCGGGTGGCGGCGTCCATGTAGGCGTCGTGGTCGGAGTCGCGGGAAGCCAGGTGCATGGCGAGGTCCTGGACGCCAGGCATGTGCGAGATGAGCATCAGCGTAGTGACGGTATCGGGGACATGGTTGACCACGGTCAACATGCGCAGCGCAGAGGCAGCGTACAGGCCGTCCTCCAGCTTCGGCGTCGGCGCCTTATCTCCGAGTTCCGAGCACACCCAAGTGCAGGTCTGCCGCGTCCTGAGCGCACTGGAGCACAGGATGAAGTCGGGGACAATGCCATGCTTGAGCAGCCACCGGCCCGCCAAGGGCGCCTCGCGGTGCCCGCGTTCCTCCAGCGGCCGCTCGTGGTCGGCAACCCCACCCGGCCAGTCCGCCTTGGCATGCCGCATAATCACGAGGCGCTTGATGTGGTGGTCACTCATGTCCCCAAGCCTAGCGCCAGCTCACTTCAGTCGGGGCGGCCGCTAACCAGCAGCCGCGGAGGCCAATACTCACGAGCCCTGAACGCGGAAAAGGGACACACGAAAAAAGGGAGGGCGCTGCAGCGAAGCGGGACATCCCGACAGCGCCGTTGTTGCGCGAGGGACGAGCGCAGGCGCAGAGGGATCGTGCCGCGAAAGCGAAAGCGCCTGCCCCAGCGGGACAGGCGCTTTCGCGCGTTTCTGTAGGACTAGATCGAGTATTCCGGAGCGGCCCAGACAACAACTTCCGGGTGCTCGTAGAAGCGGTAGCCCTGGCCGCGGACGGTTCGCACGGTGTTGGCGAGGCGTCCCAGCTTGGAGCGGAGGCGGCGGATATGGACGTCAATGGTCCGCTCGTTGGGGACTTCCTCGGCGTTGCGCCACAGGCCTTCGAGCAATTCGTCGCGGCCCACGGTGCGGGTGCCGTTCTCCACGAGGTAGTTAAGGAGCTCAAACTCCTTGAACGTGAGGTTCAGGGATTCGCCGTCCAGGTGGACCTCGCGGCGGGCGAGGTCGATCAGCACGCCGGAGGGGCGCGGGTCCTGGGCTTGCTGCTGGCGTGCGGTTTCAGTGCGCTGGCGAGCGTTCACCGTGGGGTCGCCAAAGGTGGAACGGACGACGTCGAGCGCGGACCCGGGGGTGCTGGCCGGCGCGACGGCCACCGCCGCGTAGCTTTCGGCCCCCGACACCAGCGACTGGGCGTAGGCGCGGATTTCCTGGGCAAGCTTGGCGATGGAGGTTCCGGCAGCAGCTGCCGTTTCCTCGTCGATGCCCATGTAGAGCACGAAGCCGCGGGCGACGTTGTCGTTTGCTACCGGGCGGACAGTGTTGGGTCCCGCCACAACCGGCGTGGGTGCGGTGACCGGGGCCGCGTCGGCGGGCTGGACGGCGCGGAGTTGGCCATAAGAGTTGGGGTTGTAGCCCTGCGGGGCGTAGCCGGGAGCGGGGAAGCTGGTACCGGGCGCGGCGGGAGCGAACGCCGGGCGGGCACCGAAACCCTGGCGCAGGCCAGAGGGCTGGGCTGCCTTGGTGGCGTTTCGGACAGAGATGTGGACGTATCCGGATGCAACTGACATGGATTAGTTACCTCAATGTGAATGGCCGTCATCGCGGCTCGAATGCTTGGTTTCCCCGCAATGAGATCTGGGGAGGGGCGCCCGACGCTGGGCTGGGGGGCGAATGCCTAGGAACTTCGCGGGGTGTGAAGGTCAGGCGTGCATTCGACAACAGCGCATGTCGGCAGCAGCGGGTGTGCTGGGCCAATATTCTGCGGCTGCAGGTGCTGTTGAGTTCTTGTTCACAATTGAAGTGTGCAACGTAACAATGCGAACTTGCAAGTAACAATGGACGGATCGTTCCGCATAGTGAGACGAATTCAGAGAATGTGGCTCAGATCACGATTCTGACAGAGCGATAAAATAACAGATGTTTTCCAGAACGATTGGTTGGAAAACCATCTTTCCCGAATATTATTCGCCCGAACCCATAAAAGGGCCACCACAATTCACCAGCGATGGAGTTGCTGAAATACACCCCTTGATTTGCCGTGGTGTCCAGCTCCGCCGCCATCCGGACAAAAAAATTCCACCCCCGTCCGCCCCGGAAACCGCTGGGAGCGTCGAAGGGGGCCTGCTGGACGCCACCAAAGCCAGGGAAAAGTCCCGGTTGATCGTCAGGGGAATCTGCCGCTGGGCAGCTTTCAGCTCGCTAGGCTGGGATTCACAGCCAGCGCACAGGAAGCCTAAAGCGGGGGCTCAACGACGCATCGGAGAGTTGTCCCATGGCCACTTCGCACTCCATGACCAACAACCTTCCCCAACTTACCCACCCGGACGGCTCCCCCATCCGTGCCTTGGTGGTCGACGACGAGCCCAGCCTCTCCGAACTGATGAGCATGGGCCTGCGCATGGCCGGATGGTCGGTGGCCGTCGCCGCTGACGGTCCCGAGGCTGTGAAGCTCGCCAAGGAGTTCCGCCCGGACGTCCTTGTTCTCGACGTGATGCTTCCCGGGTTTGACGGCGTCGAGCTGCTGACCAGGATCCGCGCCTTCGCGCCTGAAGTACCGGCGCTCTTCCTGACTGCCAAGGATGCCGTCCAGGACCGGATTGTGGGTCTGGCTGCCGGCGGTGACGACTACGTGACCAAGCCGTTCAGCATGGAGGAGGTCCTCCTCCGGCTGCACCGGCTGGTGCAGCGATCCGGCGTGGCAGCGATGGACACCGCTGAGCTGGTAGTGGGTGACCTCGTCCTCAACATCGATACCCGCGAGGTGAGCAGGGCCGGCGATGAACTGCAGCTGACTGCCACGCAGTTCGAGCTGCTCCGGTACCTCATGGAGAACCCCAGGCGCGTCATCAGCAAGGCGCAAATCCTGGACCGCGTCTGGAACTACGACTTTGGCGGGCAGGCCAACATTGTGGAGCTCTACATCTCGTACCTGCGCAAGAAGGTCGATGCCGTGCATCCGCCCATGATCCACACGGTGCGCGGCGCCGGATACGTCATCAAACCGGCGGACTAGGCCATGCCCTCACTGCCTGCAGTGGCGCCCACGCATGGCCGGAGCTGGCTGAAGCCCTCCACCTGGCATCTGCGTACACGCCTTGTACTGGTTGCCATGGCCCTGCTGGTGGCCATCTGCGGCGCCGTTGGCCTCTTCAGCTACGCTTCCATGGACTCGTTCCTTACACGCCAGCTCGACGAACAGCTCAGCCAGGCTGCCTCCCGGTCCAACGACCCCGGCCGGCCGCCGCTGGGCGGCTTCAACGGCAGGCCGGACCCGCTGGATTCCCGTGGGCAAAGCGTGGGTACGCTCAACGCCCGGATCCTGAATGGGCAGGTCAACAGCGCCGGATTCCTGGCCTCCGATACCACGCGTTCTCCCCTGTCCGCTGAGGACAAGGAGATCCTGCTGGCCCTCCAGAAGGATTCCCGCCCTGTGGACCGGACGCTCTCCAATGGCGAGTACCGGCTGATTGCAGTGGCAACGAACTACGGTGATGTCCTGGTGACCGGGCTCCCGCTCGCCGGCAAGGAAAGCACCCTCACCTCCCTGGTGTGGACCTTCGTTTTTGTTTCCCTTGGAGGGCTGGTCTTGATTGGCCTGGCCGGGACTATCCTCATCCGGCGCACCATGCAGCCGCTGGAGCAGCTTTCCGAGGTGGCCACACGCGTCTCGCGGCTCCCGCTGGACGCCGGCGAGGTGGCACTCGCGGTGCGCGTCCCGCCGTCGAACTCCAACCCCGGAACCGAGGTGGGCAGCGTGGGGCATGCGCTGAACCTCATGCTCGACAACGTGGCCAACGCGCTGCAGGCCCGGCAGCAAAGCGAGACCAAGGTACGGCAATTCGTTGCCGACGCGTCCCACGAACTGCGCACTCCGCTCACCGCCATCCGCGGTTACACGGAGCTAATGCGGATGACCGAGAACTTCACTCCGGATGGCCGGAAATCGCTGGCCCGGGTTCAGAACCAGTCCGAGCGCATGACCACACTGGTGGAAGACCTGCTCCTGCTCGCCAGGCTGGACGAGGGCCAGCCGTTGAAACTCAGTGAGGTGGATCTGACGCAGCTGGTGATCGAAACCGTCAGCGACGAAAAAATCATCGCACCCGGCCACAACTGGCATCTTGAGCTTCCGGACGAGCCGCTTGCGGTCAATGCCGATGCGTCGCAGCTGCGCCAGGCGTTGGTGAACCTGCTGTCCAACGCCCGCAAACACACTGCTCCGGGCACAACGGTCACCACGGCCGTGATGAGGTCCGACGACGGCAGTGCCGTGGTGACAGTAACGGACGACGGCGCCGGCATCCCGCCGGAATTCGTGGACCACGTTTTTGCCCGGTTTGCCCGCGCAGACGCGGCACGGACTGGATCTTCACGGTCCTCCGGCGCGGCGGCTTCGGAAGGCTCCAGCGGGCTTGGGCTGTCCATTGTGCAGTCCATTGTGGAGGCCCACGGCGGCAACGTGGAAGTGAACTCCCGGCCGGGTCGGACCCAGTTCACGTTGCGCCTGCCGGCGATCAACGGCTCATAGCAAGGCAACGCACCGGCGTCGTGATCTCTGTTACCAAAATGTGACTTAAGCGTCGCGCTCCTGTAGCGTCGATGGGGTGCGGTTCCCTTTGAGCCGCATATCCGGATGACGCCAAGCTCTGCCGCTTCCCGGATTCCGCTTGACCAGGCAGAGGCGGGGGACCCAGAGTCCCGGGCACTTAACTGCCCTTGGGGTGAAGCCAGCACGTGATCTTTCCGTGTGGCCGGATGCCCTCATCCGAACCCGACAGCTAACTCCGCAGGTGTGAGAGGCGATCCATCATGTCTGAATTCAAGGTACAAGCGCGCCCAGAGCGCGGTGCACATAAAGTCAACGGCCGTGGCAAGACCACGGCGCAACACACAAAAGCTTCGTCCCTGGGCAAGCGTGCAGCCGTTTTCGGTGCGGCCTGCGCCCTCCTCATCGGGGTCGGCGCAGCAGGCCAGGCTTCCGAATCCATGACTCCGGTGGCGGTCAGCGGGACCCAGTCCTCGGCGGCAGAGCTTGAATCCAACTTGAGGCTGGAAAAGGCCGAGATGCGGGCCAACCCGGCCCCTGAACCAGCTCCGGCCGACATCAGCGTTGCCCCGCAGGCCGCCGAACCGGCACCAGCACCGGCACCCGCACCAGCACCGGCACCCGCACCGGCCCCCGCCCCTGAGCCCGCACCGGCCCCCGTCGTCGCCGTCAACGATCCGGCCGGGGCCCAGGCCTATGCGGCGAGCCAGCTTGGCAGCTATGGCTGGTCAGCCGACCAGATGCAGTGCCTGCAGACGTTGTGGACCAAGGAATCTGATTGGACCACCACGGCCACCAACGCGAGCAGCGGCGCGTACGGCATTGTCCAGTCGCTGCCCGCCGAGAAGATGGCGAGCGCCGGGGCGGACTACCTCACCAACTACCGCACGCAGATCAACTGGGGCCTGAACTACATCCAGGAGCGCTACCAGTCGCCGTGCGGCGCGCTGAATTTCCACTTGTCGAACAACTGGTACTAAGCCGGTAATTGCGGCTTCCGCCATCCGAAGCAGCAGGCCCTGAATCCCCCGGTTCAGGGCCTGCTGCTTTTTGGCGTTGTATGTTCGCGGGGGCCGGACTTCCCTGACCTGCGGCTCCGGGCCATACTGGGGCCATGAAATTCACCACGACTATCCTGGGCAGCGGCAACAAAGCTGGTATTGAGGTTCCGGAGGAGGTTGTGACTGCCCTGGGCGCAGGCAAGCGCCCGCCGGTAGTGGTAACCATCAACGGCAAGAGCTACCGGAGCAGCATCGCGGTGATGGGCGGGCAGAGCCTGGTTGGGGTGAGCACCGCCAACCGGGAATTCACCGGCGTAGAGGCTGGCGACACTGTTGAAGTGGATCTGGAACTCGACACGCAGCCCCGGATCATTGAAGTCCCGGATGACCTGGCCGCAGCCATGGCCGCCGAACCGGATGCCCAGGCGTTCTATGCCACCCTGAACTACAGCGCGCAGCGACGTTATGTGGAGCCGCTCGGGGATGCCAAAACGGAGGAAACCAGGGCGAGGCGGATCGCGAAGGTCGTAGCCGACCTCAAAGCCGGAAAGAAATAATCCGCCGACCTGCGGCGTCCGTTTCCACCGAGGCCGTGACCGCGGTGTAATCCGGGATATGGAGCACTCCCGCCGGTAATTCGCCCGTGTTTGGGCCCACCGCCACGGTCCGGATGCCCGCAGCCACTCCGGCCGCGATTCCAGCCGGGGCATCCTCAAAGACCACGGCATCCTCCGGCTCCACGCCCAGCAAACCGGCAGCGGTCAGGTAGCCTTCCGGATGCGGCTTGCCGCGCGTCACGAGGTCAGCCGTCACGGCAACGGCAGGCATGGCCAGTCCAGCGGCATCCATGCGGATGTCAGCCAGGATCCGGTCCGCCGACGTCACCAGGGCCACGGCCTCCGCGGGCAGGCTCCGGAGCAGTTCGGAGGCACCGGGCAGCGCAACGATGCCGGCAGTCCGCACCCGTTCCATGGCACCAAGTTCTGCAGTGAGCGCAACGATGTCGGCACCGGCAGGCGCGAACCGGCGCACGGTATCGCCTGCCTGGACGCCGTGGGAGGTGCGCAGGATCTCGGCGATGTCCAGGCCGTAGCGGGCGGCGAACTCGCCCCACACCTGCTCCACGACCGCTGTGGAGTCCACCAGCGTGCCGTCCATGTCAAAGAGGACGGCGCGGCAGGTCAGTGTTCGTGTGGCGGCAGGAATGGGCAGGGTCATGAACCCCATTTTGCCTTACGTATTGCTTGAGGCGCCGCGCCCCGGGATGTACTGCACGGCCCACTTGTTCCCGTCCGGGTCCGCAAAGTACACGAAATGTCCCCAGTCCTGGATGTCGATATCACTCACGTCCACGCCGTTGCCCTTGAGGTGGTCATGGGCGGCTTGGATGTCATCGACGACGATTTGCAGGTTTGGTGCGCTGCCCGGAGGGGCATCGGTGAGCCCTTCGCCGATGCTGATCGAGCAGGCCGAGCCGGGCGGCGTCAGTTGGACGAAGCGGATGGAATCGCTGGGCCGCTCGTCGAAATCCGCGTTGAACCCCACTTTGTTGACATAGAAGTCCTTGGCGCGGTCGACGTCGGAGACGGGTACAAAAACGAGTTCAAGTTTCCAGTCCATCCGCACAGGCTAACGGGCCGATGCTGAATCCGGAACCCCGTAACCCCTGGCCAGAGCTGTCCGGCCGCTGAGGGGTCCTCTCGCCCCGCCCGGGCTATCCCGCGATCCCGTAAAGGCGGTCGCCGGCGTCGCCCAGTCCGGGGACGATGTACGACTTCTCGTTGAGCTTTTCGTCGATGGACGCCAGGACGATGGTCACGTTGGCGTCGGACAGTTCCTCCTCCAGCTTGGCCAGCCCTTCAGGGGCGGCCAGCAGGCAGATGCAGGTGACGTCGGAGGCTCCGCGCTTGAACAGGAATTTAATGGCTTCGCGGAGGGTGCCGCCGGTGGCAAGCATGGGGTCCAGGACGAAGATCTGCCGGTCGGTGAGGTTCTCGGGGAGGCGTTCGGCGTACGTGATGATGTCCAGGGTTTCCTCGTCCCGGGCCATGCCCAGGAAACCCACCTCAGCGGTGGGGACCAGCTTGGTCATGCCTTCAAGCATCCCCAGGCCGGCGCGCAGGATGGGAACCACCAAGGGCGTGGGCTTGGTGAAGGCTGTGCCCACCGTGGTGCTCACGGGTGTCTCGATGGTCACCGGCTGGGTGCGGACATCGCGGGTGGCCTCGTAAGCCAGGAGCGTCACCAGCTCTTCCGTCAACTGCCGGAAGACGGGGGACGGGGTGTTTTTGTCCCTCAGGACAGTGAGCTTATGGGCGACCAGCGGGTGGTCCACAACGAGAGTGCGCATGCGTCAAAACTACCATCCGGGCATGGCGCCCCCGGGCCGGGAATCAGCTCGTGTGATCGTCCCGGAGGACGGGGTGCTCGAACGTTGGCGCCGGGCCCACGTGCTCGTGTTTGCGGGTCAGATGGAACAGCCGGTGGGCCAGGATCACCATGCCCACCCAGGCCAGGCCCAGGAACCACCCGGCCATCACGTCCGTCAGCCAGTGATGGCCCAGGAACACCCGGCTCAGGCCCATCGCGATGATAAAAACCGCCCCGGCAGTGATGGCTGTGATCCGCGCCCAAAGGATCTCGAATTGCAGGCACATGATGTACACCAGGACGCCGATCACCACGGTGGTGTTGAGGGTATGGCCGCTGGGGAATGACGGCGAGGTCTCGTACGGCGGGACGGCTTCGGCGTGGTCCGGGCGGGTACGTCCCACCAGCCGTTTGCCGATAGTGGTTGCGAACGTGGAAACGGCCGCAGCTCCGCCCACCAGGATAATGGGCCGCCAGGTCCTGCTCAGGAAGGTAAGCCAGGCTGTGAGGATGCTGGCCAGGATGGGCATGCCGATGCCGCCGCCGATGTTGGTGAAGGCCGTTACCCCTGCGTCGAGTTCCGGGCTACGCAGGTTCTGTGCCAGTTCCAGCGCGGGCAGGTCCAGGGATGCCAGGCCTTGGTCGTCCACGACGTCGTCGTACACCTCGGCTCCCAGCAGTGCCATGATGACGACCAACGCGCCGCCCACCAACAACGTGATCCACAGCGCGGCATACGGCTTGAACCATTGGCCCAGGCGTTCCCTCAGGGTGTCCATGTCCACGGTGCCTCCCCGGCGTCGATGCTTTGCAAGGCTGGATATCCCTCGAAACTATCATTGAGCCATGGTCGCCGCAGAAAAAACCCACCACGAGTGGATGGGTCTTGCCTTGGACGAAGCCCGGCGCGCGCTTGCTACTGAGGATGTGCCCATCGGTGCCGTGGTGATAGGGCCCGACGGCGCGGTGCTCGGGGCCGGCCGGAACCAGCGGGAGGAACTGGGAGACCCCACTGCCCACGCGGAGGTGGTGGCCATCCGGGAAGCTGCCGAACGGTTGCGTGCGCGCTCGAAGCTGGGCGGGGGCACTGGGGACGGCTGGAGGCTGGAGGACTGCACGCTTGTGGTCACGCTGGAGCCGTGCGCCATGTGCGCCGGCGCCGTGGTGCTGGCAAGGATTCCGCGGGTGGTATTTGGCGCTTGGGATGAGAAGGCCGGCGCGGCAGGCTCAGTCTTTGACGTTCTCCGCGAGCGCCGCCTCAACCATTGGGTGGAGGTGTACGGCGGTGTCAGGGAAGAGGAATGCGGCGTACTTCTCCGGGATTTCTTCGCCGCGCACCGGAGCCGCGCCTAGGCGTCCAGGCCTGCGGCGTCCAGGGCGTCGATCCGGTCCTGGCGGGAGGCAGGCGAGTCGAGGCTGAAGGAGCGGAAATCGCCCAGTTCATCCCGGATCCAGGCCTCAACTTCGGCGATGCGCTGGGTCGCCGCCGGTGTGGGGCCGTCAAAGAGCCAGTACGCGATCCGCGCCTTTCCGGGATCGTATTGCCACAATCCGATGATCCGGCCGCGGTCAAGGATGGGGTGGTCGGGGAGGTCGGCCTGAAGCGCCAGGGTGGAGCCGAGTAGTTGCTTGTCCTTATCCTGTTCGGCAATCATGTCCGCGGAGTTCCGCCGGAGCAGCACGAGGGAGTCTGTGCCTGCGAGCAATTGGATCTGTTCCTCCGCCGGTGCGTCGAAAGCAGCGAGGCGTTCGACGTCGTCGGGCAGCATCCACAGCACCTCGCCGTCCGCCGCAGGAACCTCCACAGCTCCGACGGCTGCGAGCCCTGCCTTCGTGTGCGCCATCGTGAACCCCGTGAACCATTGCGACTGTTTAAATGTGGCGCCGCCGGTCCATTCGAGATAGCGCTCCAGGAGGAGGGCGCGGGCTTCGTCGTCGTTCATGGAGGTGGGCGGTAAGCCCCACAGCGTGTAGGCGTACCTTTGCTGATCGAGGCGTCCGTTGACCGGCACCCGCCGGATCCTGCCGTCCGCCTGCAGGAGGCCCAGGGCCGTGGGCAGGGTGGTTGCGGCGCCCTTCTTTTTGCCTTCTTCACCGAGGTTCCTGACCGAATCTCCCAGCAGATCCTTGAGCTGTTTGGGATCCAAAGGGCCTCCGGCCTCGGCCAGCGCGTGAAGGATCTGCTCCTCCAAAAGTGTGATTTCGCCGCGCTCGACACCCATCCTGGCGAGGACGCGAAAGGGTGCAACCGCGGCGTCCCTACCGATTTGGAGACCCCAGCCGAAGTCCTCGTGGCCCAGGACATAAGTGCAACCGCGGGCGGCGGGCAGCTCGTGGATCTTCAGGGAGAGGACGTCGGCGTCAGCCTGTTCGCGGCTGGTTCCGGCGCGGGCAAAGAGAGTGAGGTAGGGGTTGGCACCGCCCACGGAGCGCGCCCAGCCTGCCGTGGCTAACACGTCGGAGGCTTCCGCGCCCAGGAGTGTGCCATCGAGGCCTTGTCTGTGCCAGGCCCAGGCGCGCAACAATTCAGGAGTGAGCAGTTCCGGTGCCGGGGCTTGCGGGCTGAGGCTGGCGGCGGAGGACACGTGCGTGGTCATGCCTCATTGTGCACCGCTGGTACCAGCTGCGATAGGCGTTTTGTCAGCGGATCCGCTCGAGGTACTCAATCACGATGCGGGCGGTGGCGTCCCATTGGGGCAACCTGTCCCGGGCGGCCAGGGCCTCGGCGCGCCACCTGCTGCGGAGCCCAGGTTCCGCCAGCCAACGCCGGATCACGGCCGAGAGCATGGCCGGATGGCTGGTGTCTGGACCGGGAAGCTCGACGGCTGTTCCAGGCAGGGCGCGAGCTTCATTTCCGGGTTTCCCGTTCCGTTTGGAGGCCAGGCCCAGCGCCTCGACAGCGCCGGTCCCCTCCCGAACGATAACCGGAATCCCATGCGCCAGGGATTCAGTGACCACGAGCCCGAACGTTTCAGCCCGCGACACCAGCAGGCTGAGGTCTGCGCGATTCCATTCGTTTTCCAGTGTCTGCCCGGCGAGCTGACCGGTTAACCGCACCCGCTCTTCCATTCCTTGGGAGGCAATGGCGGTCCTGACCAGCGCTGCATAGCCGGGGTCGGCGTCGTCCGCTCCCACCAGGGAGGCCGTCCAGGCGAGGTCTTGGAGCCCGGCGAGTGCGGCCACGGTCAACAACTGGTCCTTATTGGGGAGAAGCGCCGCCACCGCAACGATGTGGGGCGGGTCGGAACCAGCTGCCACTGGGGCGGCGTCGGTCCCCGGGAGGGCCACCCGGCTGGAGGCGATCCCGTATCTGTCTTTGATGGCGTCCGCAGCCCACGAACTGGTGCAGATGACGCCGGAAGCCGCGCGCAGAGCCCGCTGTTCGCCGTCCGCATGGCTGATCGAGGGCATATGCAGCAGGACGAAAACGTGCTGGCCGGCCGCGGCGGCGTATTCGATTTCATCGGGCACGCCGCAGGCGACGAGGCCGTCCACAATGCTGATCGTGGCCGCCTCGATTTCCGTTTTTGGCTCCCAAGCGCCCACAAGGCTGCCCAGCCGGCGCCGTTCCTTGGCGCTGGAGTCCGGCCAGGAACCGTCCACGGCCAGGATTTCGACGTCGACGCCTTGGGCCCTCATGGCATCGGCGAGCTTCGCGTTGTAGACATTGCCGCCCGAATTGTGGTGGATATTGGCGGGGACAAGGAACCGGACGTCCACGGAAGTCAGTCGGTCAGGTCCAGCGAGTACGTGGCCCAGGCATCCGGGTTTTCACGCAAGGTGACGTCGATTCCCGTGAGTTCACGGCCGTCGTCGCTGTCTTTAAGCTTCTTGGCAGCGGCCTGGGCGATGTATTCGGCGAGTGCTTCGGTGGTGGTGAGCTTGCCCTCGAAGTCCGGGTGCTCGTCCAGGTTGCGATAGTTGAGGCCGGCCAGCACGTCCTCGATCATGCCGCCGGCAGCCCCGATGTCCAGGACAATTGCGTCCTTGTTCAGTGCACGACGGCGGAACGCCACCTCGGCCACGAAGGTTGCCCCGTGAAGTGCCTGGGCAGGCCCGAAGGCCTCACGGGGAAGGCTGTGGGCGATCATAAAGTGGCGGCGGACGGTCAGGCTGAACACTGGCTACCTCTAGTCTTTGGGGCTGGTTTTGGCAGGGCTGGTTGCTGCGGGGCTGGTTGCTGCGGGGTCAGGGCTGGCGGCGTTGGGGTATTCGATCACGTGGCAGAGGGCTTCGAGGGTCCCGTCGGCCAGGTCCTGGACCACCGCCGGAAGGTCCGTGAACGGAGAGGCGCCGGTGAGGAACACGTCAAAGACCGGATCCTTAAGGAGAGATACGGCGAGGTCCAGCCGGTCTGCGTTGGTGCGCCGGTGCCTGCGGGCCCTGGCCACAACGCCCACTTGGCTGGCACGGATGGAGAGCCGACGGGCGTGGAAGTCCTCGCCGAGTGGCAAGGTGACCTCGCGGTTGGCGTACCAGGACATTTCGATGACGTCCCCCTCGTCGCCCGTTAGCTGCAGGCTGCGCTCCAGGCCCTCTTGGGAGGCGGAGCAGTGGAAGACGATGTCGCAGTCCGGCTTCGCATCGTCGGGGTGGGCGAAATCCACTCCGAGCCAGTCTGCAAGTTTCCGGCGCTCCGGATCGAGGTCCACCAACTGAAGGCGGGAAAGCGGGAAGCTTCGCAACAACGTGGCCACCATGCCGCCCACCAGGCCGGACCCCACCACGGCGATCCGGTCCCCCATTCGTGGGCCGGCCTCCCAGAGGGCATTAAGGGCGGTTTCCACGGTTCCGGTGAGCACCGCACGGCGGGCGGGAACGCCGTCGGGGATTCTTGTGAGATCGGCAATGGCACTCACGTAGCGGTCCTGGTGGGGGTTGAGGCAGAAGACCATCTGGCCCAGCCAGTCTTCGGGCCCCTGTTCAACAATGCCGACGGAGAGGTAGCCGAACTTCACGGGAGAAGGAAACGAGCCCTCTTGATGTGGGGCGCGCATCTCCTGGGCCACTCGCGGTGGAACCGAACCTTTATGCACGACAATTTCGGTGCCCTTGCTGATGCCGGAGTAAAGGGTGCGGACCAGGGCTTCGCCTGGCCGCGGCGCGGGCAAGTCCTCGCACCGGAGCTCGCCGTGCTGCGGTCCCGTGGTCCAATAGGCGGTTGCCTGCGCTGCTTTGTCTGAATTAGTCATCTTGCTTATGAATCTAGTCCCCGGGACGCGCGCGGCGAAAGCCACCCGCCGCCAAGGGGCCCTTGGGCTCCTGAAACAGGGCCCACTCCGGCAGCGGATCTTCAGGAAAATCATCAGGCAGGATACCTTCGGGGGCAGTTGACGCCCGTTTCTGATCGTCGGGCTCGTAATTGTGCACGGCGGGGCTATGTTCTTGGTCCGGGAACTGGGCAAGGATCTGCGCAGGTAGCCAGGGTGGTTCCCAGTCTTGGTGTTCGCTTTGGTAGTGGCGGCCGGTGGGTGAGGTCCAGCCCGGTGGTTTGTCGATGCTCGCTTCGGTGGGTGTCCAGGCGGTGGTGTGTTTCAGCCGGTGATGTTTGGGGCAGGGCTGTCCGAGATTGCTGATGCCGGTGGTGCCGCCGTCGGCCCAGGCCAGGAGGTGGTCTGCTTCATTGTCCAGGGACTGGTTCGAGCAGCCGGGGAACGGGCATTTGCCGTCCCGGAGCCTCAGCCATTGGCGCATCGCGGCGGGAATCCGGTAGCTTTGGCGGCCGATCTCCAGCGGTGCCCCGTTCCGGGGGTCGGTCAGGACGCGGTGGAACGAGTCGGCGCCGTCGGCGACCAGGTTGCGGGCCATCGAGGCGGGGATCGGCCCGTACCCGTCGAGGGTGGCTGGTTCGTCGGTGAGGCCCATCAGGGCGAACACCGGCACCGTCACGAGGACCTGAGCCGCGGGCGAGGGGACCCGGCCCGTCATCAAGTCGTTGCCCGGCAGGACGTCGCTGCCCGCCACGGCTTCGTTGCCCGCCGCGGTCCCGGTGGTTTCGACACGGCCCGCCACGGATTCGTTGCCCGCCGCGGTCCCGGTGGCCAGGACGCTTCCAGCGTCGCCATGGCTGTCGGGGGAACTACCAGCGGTAAGGTCGGGGCCCGCGGGGCAGCCTGCCGAGACGTCGCGGTCCGGGGCGCGGCTGCCTGCGGCGGTCCGGCGGTCCGGGGTGCTGCCTGCCGTGGTGGTGTAGCCGCTTTTGCCCGCCCCGACATCATTGGTGCTGGGGCTGCCGGCTGCTGTGTCTGTGCTGCCCTCGGCCGGGCTGGCCGTGGTGCCGGTGAAGCCGGCGCTGAGGAGCAGTTGGGCGGCGATGTCGGCGCGGAGCTGGGTCATGGTGCGGGTCTCGGCCGGGCCCTGGAGGGTGCGGGCGGCGGCGGTGATGCCGTTCCAGATCCCGGCTGCCCGGTCCGCGGGCAGGTAGGCCGAAAGCCAGGCCATGCCGTCCCGGTCCGGGACGTACTCCAGCCGCCGGTCCAACACACTCCTGGCATGGCGCTTTTCAATACTCACCGGATGGTGCCGTTCCCGCCATGCCCTGGCCTTGTGCCGGAACCGGGACGGGACCAGCTCCCCGGCCGGGCACTCCCGCGCCCGGTCCGACACGTCCGGGCCCAGGAAACGGGCCTCCAACGCCGCCGCCCCGGCCGCATCCAGCCCGGTAGTTTCATCGACCATAACCCGCGCGTGCTGCCACGACACGTCCCCGGCCTGCAGCGCGGCCAGCGTCAGCGGCAAGGCAGTGGTCAGCTCATGGGCCTGCGCCAACAGCGCAGAGGCCGAGCGTTCACTCACCGTCAGCGCACACGCGACCTCGGACACCACACCCATCTCCTGGGCCGTGTGCTCCCCAGGGCTCCTGACCGGGCCGTCCAAGGCCGCAGCCTTCCCCGCATACGCGGCGGCCAGGCGCACCCTGAACGCCGCCACCATCGCGTCCACCCGGACCGAACCGCCCAGCCCGTCCAAGCAAGCATCCGCCTGCCCCCGCAAAGGATCACCACCCCCGGAACCCATCCCGGAATCCATCTGGGAACCCATCCCGGAACCCCGGCCACCCAGCCCCCGGCGCACATAAGCAGCAAACTCGGCAGCAGCAGCCTCGAAGGCCTCCACCGCCTCCTCAACACCCGGGATCCCCATACCCCCATCATCCAGCGACCCGCCAACAAAAACAGCACAGCACATCACCTATGTGGATAACTCAACGCGTACCCTAGCAGCCAAGGGTGACCAATGCCGGGAATCCTGGATGGTTCGCTCCTGCTCGGGCCGGAACCTATGCCGTTTTGGGGATGCACGGCAGGCTCCGGTAACCTATTCAGGTTGGTGACGTGTCCGAGCGGCCGAAGGTGCAACACTCGAAATGTTGTTTGGTGTAAAAGCCAACGTGGGTTCAAATCCCACCGTCACCGCCACGTAGCAAAACCCCTGCTTCCCTTAGATGATAAGGAAAGCAGGGGTTTTGCTTTTACACCTGGACAACGGATCTCGGCCCGACTGATTTCGTCACTGACGAAGGCCACCTGCGGGCGTTAGTGTTCGGTGCCTGCCGCAGCAGCCTTCCTGGCGTTCTTCTCGGCGTCCTTCTCGGCGCGCAGAGCCTCGGTCTCATGCTGTTCCTCGGCCTTTTCCTGGTGAATGACCTCTGCGAAAAGCTTCTCCATCTCCTTGGCCACGCCAGCGGCCGAGGCCGGGTTCTGGCCAGTCACCAGCCGCTCGTCAACCACGACCTTCTCCTCAAAGACGTCAGCGAAGACGTGGGTGGCGCCTTGCTCTTCAAGCCGGTCGGCCAAGAAGAACGGGATGACCTTGTCCTTCCCTGCGGCAACCTCCTCGTCGTTGGTGAAGGCAGCAACCCTGCGGCCTTCGACGAGGCGAAGCCCGTTTTTCAGTTCAACGTTAAGCAGTCCGGCCGGTCCGTGGCAGACCGCTCCCACCAAGCCGCCGGCGTTGTAGACGCTGGCCACCAGATTTTGCAAGCCTTCGCTGTCCGGGAAGTCCCACATGGTGCCGTGGCCGCCCACTAGGAAGACGGCGTCGTATTGGTCGGGATCTACAACGTCAACGCGTGCAGTGTTATAGAGACCGGCGCGTGTGGTCTCATCCTCCGTGAAGGCCACCTGGATGGGATCTTTTGAGTCCACTTCGTCGCGCGGGGGCTGGCCGCCCTTGATGGACGCAAAGTCGACGAAATGCCCGGAATCTTTGAAGACCTTCCAGGGATGTGCAGCTTCGGCCACGTTGTAGCCGGTCTTCTCTCCGGTATCGCCGATCTCGGAAACGCTGGTCAGTACCATGAGGATTTTCTTCATTAAGTGTTCCTTTCGTCTCACTTCCACCCTACGCCCCGGCCCATGTGCGGCTTTCCCTTCCCGTCCACAGGGGTTCAAGCCGCCGCCACATGAACAGGCCCCTACTCCCCTGCGAACGCAGGAAAGTAGGGGCCTCGTGCTTGACCGGGTTCGGCCCGGTAGCCGTGCGGGCTAGAGCTTGTCCGTCTTGTCCTCACCCTTATGGCTGCCACTGCGCAGGTTCTCCTGGACCTTGCCGAAGAGGTCCTTGATGGTGGTCTCGGCGCTGGAAATGGGATCCAACTGGAGGTAGACGTTGTGGGTGAGCGGAAGATCGTACTCGTCCTTCAGGTGCGTTCCGCCTGCCACCCCGTCCAGGGACAGGTAAACCATCGCCTCTGTTCTGGCGATCCCTGCGATCTTGCCAAAGACGACCGTGAACTCGTTTGACTGAAAGCTGACGGTGTGGCCGATGTGGGTGCGGTCCAATTCACCAGCGGGAACTGCCTTCTCAGATTGGCTTCCGGTGTAGTCCATCACATTCTCCTCAAGGTCGCTCCAACATCTACGCCAGCAGTCTAGCCCTGCCCCAAGTTGCGGTATATAGCCAACTGGAGGCCTGCACAAACACCGGTAGCGAGGCTGGTTACTTCCTCCATTGAGCCTGCAGGACCCTTCGGGTTGTATGAACTGGACCCGCTAATTTGCCGGGCACGCAAAGACTAAAGGAACAACCGTGACTTCAAGGACGAATCGCGTCAAAGCCCCGGGAATTTGGGAGGACGTCCAGGTAGGAGACTATGTGGTGCTCACCCGGAACGGCCACACCGAGTACTCCGGCGAGGTCGACACCAAGACAATGGACGGTGAAACGGTCTGGGTCAAGACGCCCGTAGGTGGCCGGAGGCTCTTCCATGTCAGCGACGGCTTCGAACTCACTGGTCGTCAGCCGTGACCGACCCCTGCCCCGACGACTGCCCCTACTGCTCCGGCCCGGAAACGGACTGACTCCCGCGGCCCGTAAGTTGGGGCGCGGTCAGCAGCACTGCCACACTGGGTCCTGAAGCCGCCCGCGACCTCAAGGAGCCACGCCATGACGCCCGCCTACGCCACACCCGCCCAGCCACACCGCATCACGGAACTGTTCGGCACGGACGTTCCGGTGGTCCTCGGCCCTTTCGGCGGCGTCTCTTCCGTGGCGCTGACGGCAGCCGTGAGCGACGGCGGCGGGCTGGGTTCCTATGGCCTGTACGGCTACGGCGCGGATGCCATCCGCACTACTACGGCTGAGCTGAGGAAGGCCACCGCTAAGCCATTTGCCCTAAACCTCTGGGTCCCCACGGGCGACGAAGTCACCGATCTCTCCCAAAAGGACTTCAACAATTACGTCGAAACCCTTCGGCCTTACTTCGACGAAGTAGGGCTGCCCGTTCCGGCAATGCCGGACCGCTACCTGGCCGACTACGACGAGCAGGTGGAGGCCACGCTGGAGGCGGCGCCCGCCGTCGTGAGTTTTGTGTTTGGGGTTCCCGCTCCGGACCTTGTCGAGGAGGCTCACCGGCGTGGAATCGTGGTAGTAGGCACGGCCACGACCGTTGCTGAGGCCGTTGCCCTGGAGGCTGGCGGCGTGGACGCCGTAGTGGCCAGCGGCATGGAGTCCGGCGGCCACCGGGTTTCTTTCCTCAAGCCCGCAGAGGAGTCCCTCATCGGCACGTTCGCCCTGGTTCCCCAGGTGAGGGACGCCGTCGGAATCCCCGTGATCGCCGCCGGCGGCATCGCTGACCGCCGCGGCTACGCTGCCGCACTGGCCCTCGGCGCCGACGCCGTCCAAGTTGGCTCGGCCTTCCTGGCCACTCGGGAATCGGCTGCCGTGCCGGCGTATCGTGCCGTGTTGCACAGCCCTACGGCCGGGGAAACCGTGCTCACCCGGGCCCTCAGCGGGCGACTGGCCCGCGGCATCCCGAACCGCATCATCGCCGAACTCTCCGCGTCCGGCGCAATAGCCCCCTTCCCGGTCCAGAACTGGCTCACCGGCCGCTTCCGGCCGCAAGCAGCGGCCCAGGGCAACACGGAGCTGATGTCATTGTGGGCGGGCCAGGCCGCCTCACTGATCCGCCACGACACTGCGGCGGACGTCCTGGCAGAGCTCCTCGCTGGCAGCCCGGTCTCCGCAGAAGGCGCCCCGAACCACCGGTAGAATCGGAAAGCCCACGCCTTCACGCGCAGCGGCAGCCAGAATGTCACCAAAACCGAGGGAGGCCCCGTGCGTACGCACCATGCCCGGACTCCCTTCCATCTCCTCCGCGCCGCCGCCGTCTCCGCGGGAATCCTGACGCTCGCTGCCGGGGCCCACGTCCTGGGCGGCGGAGACCTCCCCGCACCGGGAATCCTGCTGGCGGTGCTGGCACTGACCGGGCTCGCGGCCACCACGGCCACCCGGTTCAAGCTCAATGGGGCCGCAATGATCGCGCTGCTTGGTGCCGGACAGCTCGCCCTCCACGAAATCTTCACAGCCTTCAGCGCCCCCGGCCTTTCCGACGGCGCCCTTGCCACCGAACCGGGCGCGGCCGACATCCATCACGCTTCCGGCGCAGCTGCCCCCATTGTCGGATCCACCACCCACCTTCATGGAACGGATTCCGCCGAAGGAACGCTGATGCTCCTTGCCCACGTGGTGGCCACGGCAGCCTGCGCCCTGCTCCTCGCCAAAGGCGAGGACGCCCTGTGGGGCTTAGCCGCGTGGCTCAGGCCGCTGGTCCGGCTTCCGGAGGCAATAACGCCCGACGCCGGTGCGGCACCGGCGGTGCCCGGCCCGCCGCCGGTTTGCCCGGACCCTCCCTGGCGGAACCTCAGGC
This sequence comes from Pseudarthrobacter sp. CCNWLW217, assembly GCF_037203985.1. Lineage (NCBI taxonomy): Bacteria > Bacillati > Actinomycetota > Actinomycetes > Micrococcales > Micrococcaceae > Pseudarthrobacter > Pseudarthrobacter sp. CCNWLW217. Next base: position 51,961 of record NZ_JBBCBT010000013.1, on the reverse strand, counting down.
AAGACAGCCGACGCGGGCCGCCTTCCGCCGTCGTGCTTTCCTGACTCTGCCCGCACCGGACCACAGGTGACGGGCCTCAACCCGTAATTCCGCACGCCCGATTCCGGCGCGTGCGTCCGAAAGGCAACCCCATGAACACTTCCACCATTCGCCGTACCCTCATCACTGCTGCCGGCACCGCGGCGCTCCTGCTGGCGGCCGCAGGCGGCGCGTCGGCGCACGTCGGAGTCACCCCGGACAAGACAGCCGCAAACTCGTACGCCCTCCTGACGTTCGGCATCCCGCACGGCTGCGAAGAATCAGGCACCACCAAGGTAGCCATCACCCTGCCCGCCGAACTCAACGACGCCCAGCCCACGGTGAACCCCAACTGGACCGTCGAAAAGGTGACCGAACAGCTGGCGGAACCCAGGAAACTGGCCGACGGCACATCCATCACCAAGCGCACCAGCCAGATCGTCTACACCGCCAAGGCGCCCCTCGCCCATGATCTGCGCGACGCCCTGGTGCTATCCATGAAACTGCCCGACGCGGCAGGCACCACGCTCTATTTCCCCACCCTGCAGACCTGCGAAATTGGCCAGACGGACTGGTCGGAAATCGCCAAGGACGGCCAGGACCCGCACTCGCTGAAGGCTCCGGCGCCATCCATCACCATCACGGCGGCGGCCGGCACTGATAACCACAGCGCTGCCGCAACCGCGGCGCACTCCACCGAGCAGGCCTCAGCAGTGACGGACAGCGGCGCCGAGGCACGCAGCTGGGCCGGCCTGGCAGCGGGCGTGGGTGGACTGGCGCTCGGCGGTATTGCACTCGCCCGCAGCGGCGCGAAGCGCAAGCAGGAAGGTGCGACGCCCGGTCAGTAACGGGCAGCTCCTAAACCCGGCGATTTGATGCCCGGATCATCACGATCCGGGCATCAAATTGGCACAGCCCCGCATTGCATCATTGACTCCTGTCACACCAGCCACAATGGTTGTGCCATGAGGTCTCTACTTTTGTCACAGGGGTTCGTCATCACGACGGCGGCTGCCGCAGCGGCACTGCTGCTCACCGCCTGCGGTCCAAGCCAGCCGCAGACGCAGGCAAGCACGGAACCCGGCTCTTCCTCCGCCAGCCCCACCACGTCCTCAGCCGCACCCAGCACAACTGCATCGCCGCCGTCGTCAGCCACCCCCACGGCGGCAGGGCCCGCGCTGTGCAAGGCTGCCACCCTGTCCGCCGCCAACGATTCCACGGGAGGTGGGGCGGCCGGCAGCGTCTACATGACGCTCACCCTGACCAACACCGGCGCCGAATCATGCCTGCTCAAGGGTTTCCCCGGTGTCTCCCTCACGGCCGACGCCAACGGAGCCCCTATCGGGGCGCCCGCAACACGCGACGAGACCACCCCTGCGGTGGACGTCCTGCTTGCCCCCGGCCAAAGCGGGGCGGCCGTTTTGCGCTACACGCAGGCGGGCAACTTCCCGGACTGCACCATGGTGCCTGCCGCCGGATACCGGATTTACCCGCCCGAAGACACTGCGTCCCTATTCCTGGCCCAGCCAACGCAGGCCTGCAGCAACGCCACGGTTGGTTTGCTGGCCATCGGGGCTTTCCAGGCTGCCTAAGGAACCCCATCTCCCGGCATCATAAGTACACTTATCATATTGGGGGTCCTGCCTGTGGCGGGATCCCGTCAGTGGCTGCGTTGAACGGCCAGCACAGCGGAGGCAGGGTGGGCTCAGATGACGTCGATTTGGTTGGACCGCAAAGGATCCTTCAGTCCTGACCCCTTCCAGGCTGGCAGCGCATACGACACCGTGGTCGCCGGGGCCGGGCTGACGGGACTCGTCACCGCGTTATTGCTCGCCAGGTCCGGCCAGCGGGTCCTCGTGCTGGAGGCCCGATACCCCGGCGCGGTGACCACAGGCAATACCACGGCCAAGGTCAGCCTCCTCCAGGGAACAGTGTTGTCCGGGCTGGCCCGCCAATATTCGGCAAAGCAGGTCCAGGCCTATGTGGACGCCAACCGGGAGGGGCAGGCCTGGCTGTTGCGTTACCTTCAGGAGCAGGGCGTGCCCTTCCAGCCCCGGGACGCCTACACCTACGCCACCACGGGCGACGGGCTGGAACGGCTCCGCGAGGAACTCACCGCCGGGACCACCGCAGGCCTGGAGATTGATTACACGGGCGACGCCGGCCTTCCCTTCCCGGTGCAAGGCGCCTTGAAGCTGGCAGGCCAAGCCCAGATCAATCCCATGGACGCCCTGGACGCCCTCATGGCGGACCTCCGCAGCCGTGGCGGAACGATTGTGGGCGGCGTGCGGCTGCGGGATGTCTCCGGGAACGGCCCACTGACAGTCCGGACGGACCGGGGCAACATCACATCCAACCATGTGGTGCTCGCTACCGGAATCCCCGTGCTGGACCGCGGCCTCTACTTCACCAAGCTCAAGCCGCTCCGTTCCTACGCCGCGGCCCTGGAACTGCCCGCGGAACTGGCGCCCCCACCGGGAATGTACCTTTCGGCCGAGGAACCTACGCATTCGCTGCGCGACTATGAAACGGATGGACGCAGGTACCTGCTGGTGGGCGGACATGGCCATCACGTGGGGCGGACAGCTTCGGAGAAGGCGCACCTGGACGGGCTGCTGGATTGGGCTGGCACCTACTTCCCCGGTGCCACAGCCACCCACACCTGGTCAGCCCAGGATTACCAGGCCACCAACCTCATGCCCTTCTTTGGGACACTGCCGCGGGGACGGGGGCGGATCCTTTTCGGCACGGGCTACAACAAGTGGGGCATGACCAATGCCGTGGCCGCGGCCCTGGGCATTTCCGCCGACATCCTGGGCGGCCAGCTCCCCTGGGCGGACACCATCCACCACCGGGTCACGTCCCCGGTCGGTGCGCTCACGGCGGTCAAGCTCAACGCCCAAGTGGCCGTGAAGCTGGCTTCCGGATGGGGCAAGGTGGCGGCTGAGGATCGCAAGGCACCACGGCATGCTGCCGCTGCAACCCCGGCCGACGGCGAAGGGAAGGTCTACCGCGATGGCGCCCGTCCGGTGGCAGTATCCACTGTGGACGGAACCACGTGCAGGCTCTCTGCGGTCTGCACCCATCTCGGCGGAATAGTCACCTGGAATGACAGCGAACTGACCTGGGACTGCCCGCTGCACGGCTCCCGGTTCAGCAGCGACGGACACCTCCTCGAAGGCCCGGCCACAAAGGATCTCCCACGGGCAGATAAGGGTTGACCGCGCCGGAGGGAGGGGCCGGAGCCAGCGATCCGTGCCCTGGAATTCCCTGGCCGGCCGGGGCCGGCGGTCCTGTCGGTGGGGTAGGGCATGATGGAGGCATGCAGGAGAACCAGCCGCCTGAAACCGGTGCACACGCCGTTTCAGACGCCCCCATGGGCAGGTTCAGCCGCCCCACCCGGGACTGGTTCCTGGGCGCCTTTTCGGAGCCGACTCCCGCCCAGATTGGCGCCTGGAACGCCATCTCCTCCGGCTCGCACGCCCTCGTGGTGGCGCCCACCGGGTCAGGCAAGACCCTCGCGGCCTTCCTGTGGGCCCTGGACCGCCTGCTGTCCTCGGCCCCGGAGCCTGCTCCGGAATTGCCCGGCATCGAAGCGCCTCCAGGAAAGGGTAGGCGTCCCCGGGCTCCCAAGCGTAAAACCCGGGTCCTGTATATCTCGCCCCTGAAAGCCCTGGGCGTCGACGTCGAACGGAACCTCCGCTCACCCCTGATCGGCATTACGCAGACGGCCAAGCGGCTGGAGCTGCCTGCCCCGCTGATCACTGTGGGGGTCAGGTCCGGGGACACCACGACGGCGGACCGCCGCGCGCTGCTCAGCAACCCGCCGGACATCCTCATCACCACGCCCGAATCGCTGTTCCTGATGCTGACGTCAAGGGCCCGCGAAACGTTGACCGAAGTGGACACCATCATCGTTGACGAGGTCCACGCCGTCGCAGGCACCAAGAGGGGGGCGCACCTGGCCGTTTCGCTGGAACGGCTCGATGCCCTGCTGCCCAAACCGGCCCAGCGCATCGGACTTTCGGCCACGGTTGAGCCCCGCGAGCTGGTGGCCCAGTTCCTAGCCGGGTCCGCACCGGTAGAGATCGTGGCGCCGCCATCGCGCAAGAACTGGGACCTCACTGTTTCCGTTCCGGTGGAAGACATGTCCGACCTCCAGGGTGCTGCGGGAGCCTTCGACTCCGGCCCGGCTTCCGGGCTCCAGCCGCAGGCCTCCATCTGGCCACATGTGGAGGAAAAAATCGTTGACCTGGTGCTGGCCAACCAGTCCACCATCGTCTTCGCCAACTCCCGCCGCCTTGCCGAGCGCCTCACAGCGCGGCTGAACGAGATCTATGCCGAGCGGCAACTCGTGGCCGTGGGCGGCGGTTGGGGGGACGTTGAGCCCGGGGCTGCAACGGACGGGCCTGCGGGTGTTCCGGCGTCAGCTGTACCGGTGTCCACGGCAACACCCGCCAACATGATGGCGCAGGCCGGCAGCACCGCCGGAGCCGATCCTGTGCTGGCCCGCGCCCACCACGGCTCCGTCTCCAAGGACCAGCGTGCCCTGATCGAGGACGACCTCAAGTCCGGCCGGCTGCGGTGCGTCGTTGCCACCTCGTCCCTGGAGCTCGGCATCGACATGGGAGCCGTGGACCTCGTGGTGCAGGTGGAATCCCCGCCCTCCGTGGCCAGCGGCCTGCAAAGGGTAGGCCGGGCCGGTCACCAGGTGGGCGAAGTCTCCCAGGGTGTGCTCTTCCCCAAGCACCGGGCAGACCTTGTCCACACCGCCATCACCGTTGAGAGGATGCTCGGGGGAAAGATCGAGCGGCTCTTTGTCCCGGCCAATCCCTTGGACATCCTGGCGCAGCAGACTGTTGCAGCCACTGCCTTGGGCAGCATCGATGTGGAGGAGTGGTTCTCCACGGTCCGGCGGTCCGCGCCCTTCGCCTCCCTCCCCCGTTCCGCCTTTGAGGCCACGTTGGATCTCCTGGCCGGCCGTTATCCGTCCGACGAATTCGCGGAGCTCCGCCCCCGGATCATCTGGGACCGCAACGCCGGCACCATCGAAGGCAGGCCGGGCGCCCAACGGCTAGCCGTCACCTCGGGCGGCACCATCCCTGACCGCGGCCTGTTCGGCGTCTACATCATCGGCACCGAGGTTGAAGGTTCGGCTTCCCCCTCAGGTGACGGCAAGGCGGCCACACCCTCCCAGGCCAAGGGCGGCCGCCGCGTGGGCGAACTCGACGAGGAGATGGTGTACGAATCCAGGGTGGGCGACATCTTTGCCCTCGGCGCCACGAGCTGGAAGATCGAGGACATCACCCACGACCGCGTCCTCGTATCGCCAGCCTTCGGCCAGCCCGGCAAACTCCCCTTCTGGAAGGGTGACTCGCTGGGCAGGCCCGTGGACCTGGGCCGCGCGCTGGGCGCCTTCGTGCGGGAACTGTCCGCGGCCGACGTCGGGCCTGCCACCGAACGCTGCCAGGCCAGCGGCCTGGATGAATTCGCCGCGAACAACCTGATCCAGTATCTGGCAGAGCAGAAGCTCGCCACTGACGTGGTTCCCAACGACACCACCTTGGTAGTGGAGCGGTTCCATGATGAACTCGGCGACTGGCGTGTGATCCTGCACAGCCCGTTCGGCATGCCAGTGCACGCTCCATGGGCGCTCGCCGTCGGGCAGCGCCTCCACCAGCGGTATGGCGTGGACGGCTCCGCAATGGCCGCCGATGACGGCATTGTGCTGCGCGTCCCGATGATGGAGGACGAGCCGCCCGGAGCTGAGCTTTTCCTTTTTGACCCCGAGGAACTGGAACAGATTGTCACCGCCGAGGTGGGCGGCAGCGCCCTGTTCGCCTCGCGCTTCCGCGAGTGCGCCGCTCGCGCCTTGCTGCTCCCCCGCCAAACTCCGGGCAAGCGGCAGCCCCTATGGCAGCAGCGCCAGCGGTCCGCACAGCTCCTGGACGTGGCCCGAAAGTACCCCACGTTCCCCATCGTGCTGGAAACGGTCCGCGAGTGCCTGCAGGACGTGTACGACCTCCCTGCACTGAAAGACATTGCGGCGTCCATCGAACGACGCGAACTGCGGATTGTGCAGACCACCACCCAGCAGCCGTCGCCCTTCGCGAAGTCCCTGCTCTTCGGGTACGTGGCGCAGTTCCTGTATGAGGGCGACTCCCCGCTGGCCGAACGCCGTGCCGCCGCCCTGGCACTGGACTCGACGCTCCTGAACGAGCTGCTGGGCCGGGTGGAACTCCGTGAGCTGCTCGATGCCAAAGTCATCGAGGCCACCGAGCTTGAACTGCAGCGCCTGGCCCCGGACCGCCGTGCCCGCGGGCTGGAAGGCGTTGCCGACCTCCTAAGGCTCCTTGGTCCGCTGGCCATCGAAGAGGTCGCGGCGCGGCTGGAACCGGCCACAGTGCCCGATTCCACCCCCGTGGCTGAACCTGCTCCGGTGGGTGGACCCGCCGAAACCCCGCACGCCGACGCCGCCCTTGCAACTTCCCACCTGGCCGCACTGCAGCGGGCCAACCGTGCCATCAAAATCAATATCGGCGGAGTGGAGCGGTTCGCCGCCGTCGAGGACGCTGCACGCCTGCGGGATGCGATCGGTGTCCCGCTGCCGATGGGCGTGCCGTTGGCCTTCATCGAGCCCGTGGCGGATCCCCTCGGCGATCTTGTGTCCCGGTATGCCCGGACCCACGGCCCCTTCACGGCATCCGAGGCAGCGGCACGGCTGGGCCTTGGCGTCGCCGTTGTCAGCACGGCACTGAAGCGCCTCGCCGCGGACGGCCGTGTGGTGGAAGGCGAGTTCCGGCCCCATGCCACACCGGGCCGGGAAACCCCACCCATTGAAGGTCCCCTGGACGTAGCCTCCGCGGACCTCGTGGACCCGGATGCCAGCCACTCCGATCCGGCGGTGCAGAACCCCACACCGCTGCCAGAATCCCCGCAAGTGCACGTGTCCCCGCCCACCAGCGAATGGTGCGACGCCGAGGTGCTCCGGAAGCTGCGGCGCCGGTCGCTGGCGGCACTGCGCGCAGAAGTGGAGCCGGTAGATGCCGCCGCCTACGGGCGGTTCCTGCCCGCGTGGCAGCACGTCAGGACGCCAGGCGCCGGCCGCGGACAGCCTTCCCTGCGCGGGCTGGACGGAATCATTACCGCTATCGACCAGCTGTCCGGGGTTCCGGTCCCGGCATCGGCCTGGGAGCCGCTTGTGCTGGCCAGCCGGGTCTCCAACTACCAGCCCGCCATGCTGGACGAGCTGATGGCCGCCGGGGAAGTCCTCTGGTCCGGCGCCGGCGGGCTTCCCGGGAACGACGGCTGGATCAGCCTGCACCTGGCAGATTCGGCCGAACTGACGCTGAACCCCGCCGTCGAATATGAGCCCGGCGACGCGCAACAACGGCTGCTGGACTACCTCCGGAACAACGGCGGCGGCTACTTCTTCCGCCAGTTGACGGAGGTTGCCGGGGGCATGGACGCAGTGTTGAGCGACCAGGACGTGGTGTCAGCTCTGTGGGACCTCGCGTGGGCCGGGCGGATCACCGGCGACACCTTCGCGCCGGTCCGGGCCCTCATCGCCGGGGGCCACACGGCCCACCGCCAGGTTTCGAAGGCACCACGGCTGCGGGCTCCAAGAATGAGCCGGCTGGGCCGCTCCCACGGCACGGGCCTCTTAGGTTCCCCCGGCCTGGGCTCCTCGGGCTTGGGCGGCGGGCGCTACGGCACAGCGTCCGGAGCCGCGGCCACACCGCCAATGGCAGCCGGACGCTGGTCCGCCCTGCCCTCACCAGAACTGGACCCCACCATCCATGCCCGTGCCACCGCTGAGCTCCTGCTGGACAGGTACGGCGTTGTCACCCGGGGCTCGGTTATGGCCGAGCAGATCCTGGGCGGTTTCGGCCTGATGTACAAGGTCCTGGCCCGGCTGGAAGAGGCTGGGCGTTGCCGCCGCGGGTACTTCATCGAACATCTCGGGGCTGCCCAGTTCGCGGTTCCGGCAACGGTGGACAGGCTGCGCTCCTATTCCGAGGACACCCAGATTGTGAAGCCCGAGCCCATCGCCCTGGCGCTTGCGGCCACCGATCCGGCCAACCCTTATGGGGCTGCCCTGCCCTGGCCCGCCCTCAACGAGGAGGCCGGAACCGGCCACCGGCCCGGACGGAAGGCGGGTGCACTGGTGGTGCTCGTTGACGGCGCGCTGGTCCTTTACGTTGAACGGGGAGGCAAAACACTGCTGGCCTTCAGCGACCACGAACCCGTGCTGTCCGCTGCCGGCTCGGCGCTGGTGGGTGTGGTCACGCGCGGCGCCGTGGACAAGCTCATCATGGAAAAAGTGAACGGCCATGGCATTTTGGACACCCCGGTGGCAGCAGCCCTGGCCGCGGCCGGGGCATACTCCACCCCCAAGGGGCTGAGGATCCGTGCCTGAGGGCGACTCCGTCTGGCGGGCTGCCCACCAGCTGCACCAAGCCCTGGCCGGGCAGACGCTCACCGCGTCGGACTTCCGCGTCCCCCGGTTCGCCACCCTCAACCTCGCAGGCTGGACCGTGGCAGAGGTGGTCCCCCGAGGCAAGCATCTCCTGATGCGCGTAGTGGGGCCGGAGAATCGGAAACTCACCATCCACTCGCACCTGAAAATGGAAGGCAGCTGGCAGGTCTATCCGCCGGGAGGACGCTGGCGGAAGCCGGGTTTCACCGCCCGGTGCGTACTCCGCACGGCCGCGGCAGACGCTGTCGGATTTTCCCTGGGCATCGTGGAGGTGGTCAAGACGGCGGAGGAGGACACCATCGTGGGCCATCTGGGTCCGGACCTGCTGGGTCCGGACTGGGACCCAGCCGAGGCGGAACGGCGGATCCGCGCGGCACCCGAGGTGCCCATCGGCGTCGCCCTGCTGGACCAGCGCAACCTGGCAGGCATCGGAAACATCTACCGCTGCGAGGCGTGCTTCCTGTCCGGCGTGCACCCGGCGTCGCCGGTATCGGCCGTGGCGGACCTCCGGACCCTGATGACGGACGCCAAACAGCTGCTGGAAGCCAACCTGGGTCCGGGCCGCCGGGTAACCATCCTGAATCCGCGCGGCATGCCAGTGGGACGGATGGCGGGCCGGCCAGGCTACTGGGTTTACGGGCGCGAACACCAGCCGTGCCTCAAGTGCCGGACCCCCATCCGGCGCGACGCGCTCGGCAAACCCAACGGCGAAGAGGAACGGGACATTTATTACTGTCCACAGTGCCAGCCGGTCCTGGCTAACGGTTCCTAGGCGTTCCGGGCCAGCGGTTCAGCACCAGCGGGGTCGACGGCGGCCAGTGGACCGGCAGGCAGCTCACTGGCCCCGGGCTCGGGGACAAGTGCCGGTGGAATAGCCGCTGGCACCATAAACCACGGGAGCAGCAGCTGCACCAGCGGTCCGATGGCGAGGGCGTAGACCACTGTGCCCACCCCCACGGAACCGCCCAGTAGCCAGCCAACTGCGAGCACCACAACCTCAATCAGGGTGCGCGAGACCCGAACCGACCAGCCGGTGCGCCGTGCCAGGCCTGTCATCAGGCCGTCCCTGGCCCCTGGACCGAACCGGGCACCGATGTAGCAGGCGGACGCGATGCCGTTCAGCAGCACGGCGCCTGCCAGCAGGCCGATCTGGCCACCCAGATGCGAGAACGTTGGGATCAGGGCCAAGCCAACGTCCGCGAAAACGCCCACCAGCACGGCGTTGCAGAGCGTGCCGAAGCCCGGCCACTGCCGCAGCGGGATCCAGAGGAGCAGCACCAGGAAACTGACAATGATGACCACTACACCAATGCTCAGTCCGGTCCTGCCGGCAACGCCCTGATGGAACACATCCCACGGGTCCAGGCCAAGGCCGGCGCGGATGAACATGGCCAGGGATATGCCGTACATGGCAAGGCCGACAAAGAGCTGGAGGAGTCTGCGGGTCAACATAACGACAACTGTGACAGCTAACTGGCATTGAAACATATAGCCAGTTTGAGATACTGGCATCATGTCCCCTTCGCTGAACCCGTCTGCACTGGCCCGTCTCCTGGGCGAGTGGAACCTCGGTGCCGCACCTGCCTACCGCGAACTGGCCGACGTCGTGCGCCTCCTGGTCCTTGACGGCAGGGTGGCCCTTGACACCGCCCTGCCCAGCGAGCGCGGGCTCTCTGAGGCATTGGGCGTCAGCCGGACCACTGTGACAGCGGCGTATGCCCACCTCCGCGAGCAGGGTTTTCTCAGCAGCGGGCAAGGCAGCAGGGGCCGGACCCGAATTCCCCGCCTGACGCCGCTCGGCACGACGGTGCTCAGTCCGGGCGTGACAGGCACAGGGCGGAGCGCCGGAACTGTTTCTCCGCGAGTCGCGACAGCTGGTCTCGCGGCAGCCGGACTCGCTGCCCCCGGGCTGGCGGCACCGGAAGGCCTGATCGACCTCGCCTACGCATCGCTGCCCGCCAGCGGCGAGGTGGTGCACCGCGCGTTCGCAGCAGCACTCACGGAACTTCCCGCGCTGCTGCCAGGATTCGGGTATGACGCCATGGGCCTGCTCCCTTTGCGCGAGGCCGTGGCCGCCCGCTACTCCGCTGCCGGCGCGCCGACCACCGCCGAACAGATCTTGGTGACGTCGGGCGCCCAGCACGCCCTGAACATCATCATCCGCGCGCTGGCGGGCAGGCAGGACAGGGTACTGGTGGAACATCCCAGCTATCCGAACGCCCTCGATGCTATCCGTGCGGCCGGCTGCCGGGCCGTTCCAGTGGCCTTCACCACGGCCCACGGCGCCAAGACTGACAAGGCCGACGGCGGTCCCCCCGCCTTGGTGTGGGACATGCACGCACTGCAGGCCACCATGATGCAGCAGCGCCCGAAGGTCGCGTACGTGGTGCCGGACTTCCATAACCCCACGGGTCAGCTGATGCCCGATCTCCAGCGCCGCCAACTGGTCCGGGCAGCCGCAGCCGCGGGAACGGTGCTGGTGGTGGACGAAACCCTCCGGGAACTGAACCTCGACGGCGCGGAGACCACTCCCGTGGCAGCCTTTAGTCCCGAGGTGGTCACCATCGGCTCGCTCAGCAAGTCCCACTGGGGAGGCCTCCGTACGGGCTGGATCCGCGCCTCAGAAGCCATGATCCAACGCTTTGCAGCGGCAAGGACATCCCTGGATTTGGGTGGACCGGTCATGGAACAGTTGGCGGCGGCCCACCTGGTCCGCGCCCTCGAGGAACCACTCCCCTCACGGCTGACCGCCCTCCGGGACAACCGCGCAGCCCTCCTGGAACTCCTCGCAGGGCACCTCCCGGAGTGGGAAACGGGGCGCCCGGCCGGCGGACTGTCCGTCTGGTGCCGGCTCCCCGCACCGTTCAGCACCGCTCTGACGGTGATTGCCCCCGACTTCGGCATCCGGCTGGCCGCAGGGCCCCGGTTCGGAATTGGCGGCGCCTTCGAACGGTACCTCCGTGTTCCGTTTACCTTGCCACCGGAGCAACTGGAGATCGCAGTCCTGGCCCTGCGCTCGGCCCAGGAAAGGCTCGACGCGGCCCCGCAGCTTCGCCGGACCCTCAAGAACGCTCCGGCCGTGGCCATCGCCTGACGGTCAGCTCTCGAAGGACCCGGCGCCCTTTCTGGTCAGGGGCCGCTTTCCGGGTCAGGTGGCGCTGGCGCCGCGGCCGGCGGTCCGGCCCATCCGCTGCTTTGCGGTGTTTGTTCCGGCCCCGACCGGGACATGCGCGGTGGCCTTGGCGAGGCCAAACAGCGGCATGCCGTTGTAGACGACCTCAATTCCGCCGGCAGGCACCTGGTAGGTCTCATGCCAGACGCCCACGTCCCCGGTACCGGCGAGTTCTTTCATAAATCTGCGCCAGGGCTCCAGGTGCGGGGATTCTCGGTCGGCGGCGAACTTCCGCAGGTGCTCCGGGCTCTCCCAGTAACTGAGCAGCATGGTGGTGCGGCCGAACCATTGCTCATATCCCAGCATTCCTGCCGCCGGGTCCGCAGCCAGGTGCTGGAGCATCCTGGGCATGGCGGCAGCCACCTTGCCGACGGTTCCGACCTTCCACCACCTGTTTGCCCTCATCCCGATCAAGAAGACCGTCACGGATTCACGTTCCGGGTCAGCGGTGTAGCGGCCCGGAAATACTTTCTGCGCCATGGGAACTCCTTGGGTCCAGGGCTTCATAACCTTGTTTCATAACAACGTTACGAAACAAGGTTATGAAACAATGAACCTCATGGCAAGACCTGTAGTGCACACCGATTCCCTACGGCAGGAGCTGTTGGCCGTCACCGCCGACCTGGTGGACCGTGACGGCCCTGCGCGGGTGACGCTGCGCGATGTGGCAGCGGCTGCCCGTACCTCCACCACGGCCGTCTATTCGCTGTTCGGCGGAAAATCCCAACTCCTGACCGCCGTCGTGGACGACGGATTCCGTTCATTCCATGACTCACAAGTGGCAGCCTCCCCGGGTGGACTGCAGGGACTTGGCGTGGCCTACCGGACCTGGGCGCTGGAGCACCAGGCCCTCTACCGGCTGATGTTCGGTGGCGCCTTGGCTGCGTACGTCGACTGCCAGCCCAGTCCTGATGTAGCCGCCGATGCCATGCTGCCCCTGATCAACGCCGTCGCCACAGCCCAGACGGCTGGAACCCTGCTGCCGGCACCCGCGGAGATGGTCGCCGTCGCTATCTGGGGGCAGGTCCATGGCCTGGTGAGCCTGGAACTGGCGCAGGTGGGGCCGCCGGACGCGGACTGGGCCGCAGTGTACAGCTCGGCCCTGGACGCCATCGCCCGCGGTTGGGCCGCCTAACGCCCTGAATTCGCGAGCACCCGCGTGGACGTTCCCGCCGCGCTGAACCGTCCGCGATGCGCAAAGTCCCCCTATGCGTAGACCTTTTCCAGGAACAAGCCCCAGGCCTTGGCGGTGGCGTCCGGGTCACCACTGCCACTGAAGTCGTGGACGGTCATGCCCACCGGAGCGCCAAAGGCGTTGCGGCCAAAGAACCGGTAAAGCGTATCCGCCGTCCGCAGCCCCAGGAAGTTCTCATTGGAAAAGTCCACCTCGCCGGAAAGCCGCCCCACGCCGTCGACCTCAAGCCCAACGGCGGCGCCCTGCGCGGCAGTGTCCACGCCCAGCGCCTTCTTCAGCCGTTCGAAACCGTCCGGGGACTGCGACGCCGCCGGAGCCTGGATGTCCGTGAACACCACCGGCTTGCCGTCGAAATACTTCAGGTACTGGCCCAGCGTGTGGAGGTAGAACTCCGTGTGCTTGCTCGCGCCGTCGTACTGCTCATCCCAGTTGTCGGCGAAGATCCCGCTGTGGACATAATGCAGCTGTGCGCGGCCGCCGTCGACCGGTTCCAGGACGTGCTCCAACTGGTTGAACCAGCCGTCCGGGCCGTCCATCCGGGAGACGAGGTGCGTGGGGAAGTCCTGGACAGTCTTGACGTCCGGCCACTGATCCGTGGGGAACATCCATGCCGGAGTGCCTTTGGTCACGGCTTCCCAGACACGTTCGGGAGTGCCCGGAAGTTCGGTGTCGCAGACGATTTCAAATTCACGGTTGTCAGTCATTGTCCTGCTCCTTCGCTGAAAAGGGTTTGATGGGGGTCTTAAGTACGGGGTGAAGCGCGACGACGAGCCGATGCTTCCGCCCGCCGCCCGCGGGGGTGCCGCTTGGACGAGTGCCGCTTCCGCCGTCGTGGTACTTGTCCACCAGCCGGGTCACGACCACGCCGAGCTCCTCGGCAAATGCTGCGCGGTCCGCCGTGGTGCGGAAGGTTATCTCGCCGTCGATCGCGAACGTTGCGAGCTTTTGCCGTGCGGCGGCGGCACCGGCGATCAGCTTGCCCATTTCCTGGACCATGCGGCCTGCGAGCGCCAACAGCCAGAAGGCCGAAAAGCGGTCCGAGAACCTGTGCGGGTCCGGGGCCACCGAGGCTAGAGCCACCGGCGAAATCAGGTAGGAGGCCGCCGTCGCCTGGAGGACGCGCTCAGTGACGTTCCCCTTGCGCCGCTCCTCCACCAGCTCCACCAGCCCGTGCCGTTCGAGGGCCTTGAGGTGGTAGTTGACCTTCTGCCGGGGCAGTCCCACTTTAGCGGCAAGCTGCGTGGCCGACCCCGGCTCAGAGAGCTCCCGGAGGATGCGCGTCCGGATCGGGTCCAGCGACGCCTCCGCCGCAGCGGGGTCCTCGATCACTTCGATGTCCAACATGCTTAAAGTATGGCTACCGACAACTTTTATTGTCAAGAACTTTTTTACCGTCGGTAACAGGACGCGCGGGGACCAAGGAGCCGGCAAAGTAGAATGGACCGGTGATGCAATCCCCCCTCCCTGTGCGCGACGGCGTCAACGCCACCCGCCTGCGCCTCCCGGACGAGGGGCCGTGGGACACCGCGCTGGACTACATGATGCACCGCTGGGGCCACATTGATCCGCAGGGCATCGAGGACAGGTTCGACGCCGGGGAGATCGTTGGCGAGGGCGGCATCCCTCTGGACCGGGCCACCAGGCTGGCGGACCACACCTTCATTTGGTACTACCGCACGCTGCCGCCCGAGACCCGTATCCCGGTGGAGCTGGACATTCTGCACCAGGACGAACACCTCCTCGTGGTGGACAAGCCGCATTTCCTGCCCACCACCCCCGGCGGCACCTACATCCAGGAGTCGGCCCTGGTCCGGCTCCGGAACCAACTGGACCTTCCGGACCTGATCCCCATGCACCGCCTGGACCGGATGACCGCAGGCGTGCTGCTGTTGTCCACCAATCCCGAAACCCGCGGCAGGTACCAGGTGCTCTTCGAGAAGCGCCAGGTACAAAAGGAGTACGAATGCGTCTCCGCCGCTGAGCCAGGGCCGGGTTACCCCGCCGTCGATTTCCCAGTTGTGGTGCGAAACCGGATGACCAAGTCCCGCAGCTACCTGCTGGCCGAAGTGATCGACGGCGAACCCAACGCGGAGACCCGGATCGAGCGCCTGGAAACGTTCGACGGCGGCACTCCCGGAGGTGCCGCGGGCACCCACACCCCCGGCACCCATTCCGCGGGCGCCCCCGCCACTGGCAACGGTCCGCAGCGCCTGGCGCGCTACCGGCTGGAGCCGCACTCCGGCAAAACCCACCAGCTTCGGGTACATATGGCGTCGCTGGGCCTGGGCATCGTCAACGACGCCTTTTATCCCGACCTGCTGGACAAAGCCCCCGACGACTACACCAAGCCCTTGCAGCTCCTGGCACGCGGCATCAGGTTCGTGGACCCCATCAGCCAAAAACCAGTGGAGTACCGCAGCCGGCTGGAGCTCAGCGAGGTTGCCAGAACACGGCCTTGAAGTCCTCCTCCATCTCGGAGCTGAACAGCACAAATTCCACCAACTCGAGGGCGCTGGCCGGATGTGAGGCACCAAACCCGCTGACGGCGTCGTACGCAGCTGCGGCCACGTCGCTACCCCGCCAGCCGTAGACCCCGCCGCCCACGGCCGGGAACGCGATGGAGCCGGCACCTACTGAATCCGCGACCCGCAGGCTTTCACTGAAGCACGACACCAGCAGCGCCCGGTTGGTCTGCCCGGCATGGCGGTTCGGCCCCACGGTGTGGATGACCCAGCGCGCCGCGAGTCCGAAACCCGGAGTCGCGACGGCGGCACCCACGGCCAGTCCATGCGGCAGGTCAGTGTCGCGCAGAGCCCGGCAGGCAGCCAGTAACTCGGGCCCCGCGGCCCGGTGGATGGCCCCGTCCACGCCCCCGCCGCCCAGCAGCGAGGAATTCGCCGCGTTCACGATCGCGTCCACGGAGCGGGCGGTGATGTCGCCTTGGAGAACCTGGATGCGCATGCGGCCAGTGTCCCATCGGAACCCTCTGGATGACAGGCCGGAGCAGGAATATCCTGTGTGCAGGGTTCGCGCAAAGGTGGGAGAACCATGGATACGCTCAGTGAGATCCCCGGGGACCGGACGGCCGCCACATTCGCCTACGCCGCTGCAGGCCTCGGTGTAGTGGGCGTGGCAACCCTTGGCGCCATGTACGCCATCGAGGTGCCCAAGAATGGGCCTTTCATCTTCGGCACCATCAACGACGCCACCGGAGGCGTCTTCAACCTGGTGATCATCCCCGTGGTGGTCCAGGTTCACCGGCGCCTTCGCCGAACGCCGGGTTCAGAGACGGCCAAATGGGTAGTCATCATTGCCTCGGGTGCCGGCGCCGCGAGCTCTTTCCTGCTCGTTTTCAAGAAACTCGATTTCACGGTGTCCACTGGTATTTCCGTCGGGGCCATGACCGTCCAGGCTGCCTGGTTCCTGCTGGCCAACCGTGCACTGCTCAAAACAGGAGGCTATCCTCGGGACCTCGCGAGGCTGGGACAGTTCATCGGCGGGGCCCTGCTGGCGGCCCTCCCGGTGGCGGGGGTCACCGTCGTCGGACGGGCACCGAAATGGTTCCGTTGGGGCATCGGAGGCGCCGGAATAGCGGTGGGAGCCGCCGCGTGGGCCGCCTGGCCATACTGGTACTTCCTGGCTGCGCGGCACCTCAGCCACCGGCAGTCGGGGTAAGCGCCCACACCGCCCCGGCCGATAGTGCGGTACTTTGTGGCCATGGACTTTGGCAACGCGGACAACTGGGGGGCTGCGATCTACTTCTGGATCATCCCCGTGGTCCTCGGCGATGCCATCTTCCCGCCCATCCCGTCCGAGATGGTGGTCATCACTGGCGGAGCGCTCTCGGCCGACGGCCGGGCCAACGTCTTCCTTGTGGGAGCTCTGTCCGCCGTGGCGTCCTGGATTGGCGACATGGTGGTTTTCCAGCTTTTCAAACGCCGGCTGAGCCATGTGCTCGATCGCTGGCGCTGGGGCAAGAAAGTCCACCACGGCATCCACGAGGCCATCGCCAAAGCCGGCCGCTCTTCAACCTACGGAACCATCATCGGAGCGCGCTTCATCCCGGGTGGACGCTTGGCGACGTCGGCTGCCGCCGGAATTGCCGACGTCTCGGTCCGCGGGTTCAGCCTCTGCGCGGGCCTCGGCGCAATCCTCTGGGCGTGCTGGCTCGTAGGCCTGGGCTACTTCACCGGTTCCGCCACGAAGCTGCCGTTCTGGGCCAGCTCCCTGATCGGGGTGGTCCTCGGCCTGGTGATCGGCGTCGTCGTCGGAATCATTGCGACCCGGCGCCGCGGCACCCGCTCCCCCGTGGACGAGCCGCCCCCTGCGGCTGAGGCCCCGGGAGCGTAAGGCCCTCGGCAGCTGAGCTAGATCGGCGCCCAGCGGCCGCGGTTACGGCGGAGCACCATCAGCGAGCCTGTCAGCGCAACGCGTTCGACGGCGTCGCGCATCATGGCTGCCGACTCCCGCGCCTGCTGGTTCTCACCGTTGTATTCCGTGGCTTCGACCAGGAAGCGGAGGTTCAACTGCGGGACGCCGCCGGCAATGTCGAGTTGGTTGGACTCCACATGGTGGCGGGTCTCCAGCGCTTCGACGGCGGCCGCCATCACGGCTTCCGGCGGGTTGCCGGGCTTCAAGCCGGTGATTTTCAGGCGCGTCTGGAACGAAGGCATGCCGTCAACCTTACCTAGACCCCGTGTTGCCCTATCACTTATGGTCCTTATCCGGGCCGAATGAGGACCATAAGTGATAGCGCAAGCGGTGGTTAGCCGGTGTTGCGGAGGCCCGCTGCCACACCGTTGACCGTGATCAGCATGGCCCGCTGGAGGCGTTCGTCGATCTCAGCCCCGCTGATGCTTTCACCCTCGGCCCCCTGGCCGGCCCGCACGCGGCGAAGCAGTTCCACCTGCAGGTAGCTGATGGGGTCAAGGTACTGGTCGCGGATCTCCAGGGAGCGTTTGAGCGTGGGCTGGGCATCCAGGAGCACGTTTTCGCCGGTCAGGTTCTGGATCTCGGTGACCGTGAGGTCGTACTCCTCGCGGATAGCCCGGAAAAGGTGGTGCAGGTCTTCCGGGACCAGGGTGGCCACGTAGTAACCGGCGATGTCCAGGTCCGTCTTGGCCAGCGTCATTTCCACGTTCGAGAGAACCGAGCGGAAGAAGTGCCAGTTCTCCATCATCTCCACCAGCTGGGCGGAGCTCCCGGCCTCACGGGCAGCCTTCAGGCCCGAGCCCACGCCGAACCAGCCCGGCACGATCTGCCGGGACTGGGTCCAGCCGAAGACCCAGGGGATGGCTCGCAGGCCGCCGAGGCCGGCGCCGGAGTCCGGGCGCTTCGACGGGCGCGAACCGATGTTCAGGGAGCCGAGCTGCTCCACGGGTGTCGAAGCCATGAAGTACGCGGGGAGGTCCGGATGGTCGATCAGCTTCCGGTACCGGTCGAAGGCGGCGTCGGAGATGGTTTCCATGACGTGCCCGTACCGCTCGCGCTGGTCATCGGACGTCCGCGGATCGCGGTGCAGCGCCGAGCCTTGGAGCACGGCCGCCAGGGAAAGTTCGAGGTTTTCGCGGGCCAGTTCAGGCAACGAGTACTTGTCCGAGATGACCTCACCTTGTTCGGTGAATTTGATTTCGCCTTCAAGTACGCCGTTGGGCTGGGCCATGATGGCGTCGTAAGTGGGCCCGCCGCCACGGCCCACGGAACCTCCGCGGCCGTGGAACAGGCGCACCCGGACACCGTGCTTCGCGGCGACGTCGCGGAGTTTCCGCTGCGTCTTGTGGATCTCCCACTGGCTGGTCATCACACCGGATTCCTTGTTGGAGTCCGAGTAACCGAGCATGATTTCCTGGACGTCGCCGCGGAGCCGTACCAGTTCGCGGTAGGACGGATCGGAAAGCAACTGGTCCACGATCTCCGCAGAGGCCCGGAGTTCCTCCACCGTTTCCAGGAGCGGCGCGAACCCGATTTTGGCATGCGGGTTTTCGCCGAAGAGGTTCACCAGGCCTGCTTCGCGGGCCAGGACGGCTGCAGCAAGGACATCGTCAGCGCCGCGGGTCATGGAAATGATGTACGTCTCGATGACGTCCGGGCCGTAGATGCGCAGGGCGCGGCGGATCTCACGGAAGACGTCGTACGTGCCGTCGGCCACGCCGTCGAGCTTAATGGGGTGCCCGGAGAGCGGGCGGCGCGAGGCCAGCTCCGATCCCAGCACCTCGAAGCGCTCCTCCCGGCTGAGCTCCGCATAGCGCAGGCCCGGGCCGCCGAGCCGGTCCATCAGCTGGCCGACGGCATCATGGTGGTGGTCGGCGTGCTCACGGATGTCCAGCGTGGCAAGGTGCAGGCCGAAGGACGCCACGGCCCGGCGAACGCGTGCCAGCGCACCGTCGGCAGCGAGCGACGCCGAGTGGTTCCGGAGCGAGAGTTCCAACAGTTCGAGGTCGGCCAGGAGCTCGTCCGTGGCGCTGTAGTCACGGCCGTGCTCGTGCACCGCGCCGGTAGCCACGCGCTTGCCCGTGTTGATCAGCTTGGCCTTGATGCAGGTGAGCTTGAGCCGGTAGGGCTCCTGGGCATTGAGCTCCAGCACGCGTCGGTCCAGGCCCGGAAGTTTTTTCAGGTCTGCGTCGATGGATTCCAGCAGCTCCTTGTCCGCGCCGGCAAGGGCGGTGGAGTTGGAGAGGATGGAGATCAGTTCATCGATCATGCCGATGCTGATGCGCACTGCGTGCTGGTTCTGGATCTGGAGGATTTCGCGGGTGACGGACGCCGTGACGTTGGGGTTGCCGTCCCTGTCGCCGCCGATCCAGGACCCGAAGCGGATGGGCGCGTTCTGGTTGGCGAGGGTGACGCCGTGTTCGCCGAGCAGTTCGGAGAGTTCGGTGAGCATCTCGGGCATGGCGTCGGTCAGGATGCCGCCGAGGTAGTAAATAGCATTGCGGGCCTCATCCACCGGAGTGGGCCGGACCTGGCGGAGTTCGTCCGTCTGCCACATCTGGTCAATGATTTCGGCCAGCTGGCGGTCCTGCCGGCGCCGGGCCGTGGTGCCCTCGTGGGTGGGCTGGGCCAGCACGTCGGAGAGCTTGCGGATTTTGTCCAGCACCGAGCGGCGCGAGGCCTCGGTGGGGTGGGCTGTGAAGATGGGCCGGACATCCAGCCCGTTGACCACTTCCTGGAGCACGGCCGGGCCGGCTTGGTCGGCGATGTCGGACACGGCCTTGGCCAGCCAGCCGTCCTTTTCCGCCCGTGTCCGCAGGCCACGGACGCGGTGGACCTGTTCGGCGGCGTTGGCGAGGTGGAAGTAGAAGGCGAAGGCGCGCACCAGGTCAGTGGCCTGCTCGATGGGCAGGGAGCCGAGCAGTTCACGGACCTGGGCGACGACGTCGTGGGCGCTCCACGGGCCGGTGGCATCCGCGCCGCCGCGGGCAGCTTCCTTGGATTCCTTGGTCAGGAGGCGTACCTGCTCCACCAGGTCCAGGAGTTCGGGTCCGTGCTGGCGAACCAGCGATTCACCCAGCAGCGTGGAAACACGCCGGACATCAGCCCTCAGCTCTGCGGCAAGGTCAGTTTCGGAATTTATTGCAGTGTCAGCCATGGAAACTATCTTTCGAGGGTTCGGACTTGGCTCGTACACTGCGCTGGATACCTGTGAGCCACGTTACTAGCTAAAGATGCTACCCGCAGGTGGCCGCCTCCGGGGAATCCGTCTCAGATAGTGTCGCTGCCTTTTCCGATGTTTCAGCGCACGATCTTGAAATTGAAATCGAGGGTGCCGAGCACACTGTAGAGGCGCAGCCACACAGGCATCATCATTTCAGCTCCGCGGGCTGTGGTGATGTCACCGAGGTCGACGATGTCCCGGTGCCCCAGCTCCTGCAGCAGCCCTGTGACCGTCTCCTTCGCTTCTGCGTCGTCGCCGGAGACAAACACGGAATGGTCTCCGCCGGCCAACCGGCCGGGGTCCACCATCAGGCCCGCGTTCATCGTATTCAGGGTCTTGACCACGCGGGCATCCGGGAAGGAGCGCTGGATCCTCTCGCCGAGGCTGTCGGTGTTGACCGGATTCAAGACCGGAGGCATGCCCTGGGAAAAATCAAGCGCGTTGGATACGTCCACGAGCACTTTGCGGTAGAGGTTGGCGGAGCCGGCAAAGCCCAAGGCGCTCAGGGCACCCGCCCCGTTGGTGGCGTTGACCACCAACTCGCTGGCAGCGGCCGCCTCGGCGAACGTTTCCAGCGGAATCTCCTGGTTGGCGGCGTGCCACTCGCTGAACGGCGGGGCGCCCATGGCATCCGGGGCGGAGCGGGCGAACGTTTCCTGGGGATCGCGCGTGCCGAGCACCACGCTATGCCCCAGCCCGGCCAGTCCACCGGCCAGGGTCCGGCCAACAGTACCCGTCCCAAGGACCGCAATCTTCATGGTTCCTCCGTTTAGCGTAGGTGCAGTGCCACAGTCCGGTTCCGACGTTACTCCCCAGGAACTTCAAGGCAAGGGCAACCGAACAGTGGTGGAATGAACCGTACGCCGCCGGGGTTGTAGCCGGGGCCACCACGTCCAGGAGGAACCATGAACACCACACCTGCGGCCCAGCTGGAACGCTGGCAGCGTTTCCGGACCAACCGCAACAAGGCACTCGCGGCACCCCACGGCTGGCTGACCCTCACCTCGTTCCAGTGGCTCGATAACCAGCCCGCCGCCGTCGACCTCGTCCCCGGGCTGTGGTCAACAGACGGTACGACGGCGGCACTCACCGCCTCCGCGGAAGACGGACTGACGCTCGTGGAGACCGGGGAGCCTGTTGAAGGAACGGTGACGGCGGCGCTGTTCGATGAAGAGTCGCTGATGTGG
The DNA here is from genome assembly GCF_037203985.1 of Pseudarthrobacter sp. CCNWLW217. Taxonomy (NCBI): domain Bacteria; kingdom Bacillati; phylum Actinomycetota; class Actinomycetes; order Micrococcales; family Micrococcaceae; genus Pseudarthrobacter; species Pseudarthrobacter sp. CCNWLW217. The sequence goes on along the minus strand of NZ_JBBCBT010000013.1, from coordinate 30,256 downwards.
GTGCAGTTCGGGGGTGACGACGGCAGGCAGGTGGTGGTTGAGCTCGCCATGCGTGCCGGGAAATATGCCATCCGCACCCGGGACGCAGGCTCGCCAGTCTTTACGGAGTTCGACGGCGTGCCCACCTTTGATTACCGGCCCGACCTTGTGGTGGAGGCCAGCTTCCGGCCCTACCCGGAGCCGGTGGACGTCCCCATCGGAACCGCGAATCCGCTGGTGGATGGCGTGCACCGGTCGGTGGGCGAACTGGTGTTCCGCCTGCCCGGCAAAGACCACGAGTTCCACCTGCAGGCCGAAGAAGAGAAGCTCGGCGCCCTCACGGTCACGTTCCATGACGAAACCAATGGAGACTCCACGGACGAATGGCGGAAGGTGTCCACCGCCCGGCCCCGCGTCGACCCCTCCGGAAACGCCACCGTGGTCCTGGACTTCAACAGGGCCATCAACTACCCCAGCGCCTTCACCCCCTACGGGACCTGCCCCATGCCGGTGAAGAACAACAGCCTGGACTACCGGATCGAGGCCGGCGAGAAGGATCCTATGCTCGCCGACTGAGCGAGGCGTCAGACGATGGCGGAGACCCCGGTAATGGCCCGGCCCACGATGAGGGTGTTGATTTCGAACGAGCCCTCATACGTGTAAATGGCTTCGGCGTCCGCGAAGATCTTGGCCATCCGGTAATCGGTGACAATGCCGTTTCCGCCCAGGATGGACCTGCCCAGTGCAACGGTCTCCCGCATCCGGGCACTGCAGTAGGACTTCGCCAGTGCCACCTGGGCCATGTCCGCGCCGCCGTCCTCCTGGAGCTGGGCGAGCCGTGCCATCATGCCCATGCTGGCCACGGCGTTGCCCAACATGGTGACCAACTGCTGCTGGATGAGCTGGAACTTCGCCAGTGGCCGGCCGAACTGCTGGCGTTCGACGGCGTACTGCCGGGCAACGTCGAAGGCTGCCAGCTGCTGCCCCACGGCTTGCCAGGCCACCATGATCCGCGAGCCTTTCAGGAGCTGGTTGGTGTCCTCGAATCTTGTGATTCCGGCAAAGCGGTCAGCCTCGGAAACGCGGACATCCTCGAAGACAATGTCGGCATTCTGGACGGTCCGCAGGGCAATCTTGTGCTCAATACGGCTCCGGCTCACGCCCGGCAGTGAGGCGTCCACGACGAAGCCCCGCACGCTGCCGTCGGCCTCGTCGCGGGCCCACACCAGCATGTAGTCGCAGAACGTCCCGTTGCCGATCCAGCGCTTGGCGCCGTTGAGCACCCAAGTGTCGCCGCCGTCGTCGGGCATTCCTGTGGCACCGGAAATGCGCCGCGCCCGGGTTTCCATGCCGCCCGCGACGTCGGAGCCGTGGGCGGGCTCGGTGAGTGCAAACGCCCCCGTGGTGCGGAGGCTTGCCGCGTCCGCGAGCAGCCTGTTCCTCTGCGCCTGCGAACCGAATGCATACAGCGACTCCACAAAGAGGTCGTGGTGGACCAGGAAAAATGTGGCGATTGACGTGTCCACCCGGGTCATTTCGGCAATGACCAGCCCTGCGAACAGGTGGCTGTAGCCGCGCTGGGCCGGCGTACTCAGTTCCAGGGCCGCCAGTTTGGGGAGGATGTGGTCCGGGAATTCGGCGTTGTTCCACCAGTCGGTTGCGTGGGGTGCGATTTCCGCGGCCAGGAACTCCCGCAGCTCCGCCAGTTTGCGCCGCTCATGCGGGACCAGCAGGGATTCGAACAGGAAAAAGTCGGCCGTGGGCAGGGATTCGGGCCCGGGCAGCTGCGCGGCGGCAGGAGCGGGACTCATTTTGGGCCCATCCTGATGGCGCCGTCCAGGCGGATCGTCTCACCGTTGAGCATCGCATTTTCCACGATGTGGGCCACGAGGGCCGCGTATTCGGCCGGTTTGCCCAGCCGGGAGGGATGCGGCACCTGCCGGCCCAGTGAATCCTGGGCATCCTGCGGCAGACCGGCCATCATGGGGGTTTCGAAGATGCCCGGGGCGATAGTGACCACACGCACCAGCGAGCGCGCCAGTTCCCGCGCGATGGGCAGGGTCATGGCGGCGACGGCTCCCTTGGACGCGGCGTACGCGGGCTGGCCGATCTGCCCGTCGAAGGCCGCAACCGACGCCGTGTTGATAATGACGCCGCGCTCGGGTCCGCCAAGTTCGGTGCTGGCGGGTTCCGTGGCGGCCATGGCTTCGGCAGCCAGCCGCAGCACGTTGAACGTCCCGATCAGGTTCACCTGGATGACCCGGCTGAATGCGTCCAACGGGAGGACACCCTCGCGCCCCAGCACCTTGCCGGGCGTGGCTATGCCGGCACAGTTCACCACGATCCGCAGGGGTCCCAGGGCGACGGCGGTATCGACGGCGGCCTGGACCTCCGCTTCGTTGGTCACGTCTGCGGGTGCAAAGACGGCGGTCTGGCCAGCAGGTCCCGCAGCAGCAGCGGCACCGGTCGCCTCGAACCGGGTGGAGCTGTTCAGCTCTGCGGCGAACGCTTCGCCGGCGGAGGACGGCAGGTCGATCAGCACCACAGAAGCGCCGGCGCCGAACAACCGCCTCGCCGTGGCCGCACCCAGCCCGGACGCCCCACCCGTGATCAGTGCGACAGAACCGTTGATGTCCATCCATCCTCCTTGATGTGAGCCCGGCGTTGGACGCACAAGCGCGGAACATTAGTTAGTGAATGTTAACTGAAATTGTGACTTGGCGCACCATGCCCGCGACTTTCCGGGATGCGAAGGGCACACCGCTAGGCTGGAGCGCATGACGCCGCAGGAAGCCGGACCGCCGCCCGCAGACGGGCCCATCGCCCGGGCCGCCAGGGCGACTGAGGCTGCCCGCTCGGTCACCGCCGTCTTTGGCCAACGCCTGTTTTTCCTCCCGGGCACGCACATCGCGGCCGTCCAGCGGCCCTCAAAGCGCGTGGAGAACCTTTTCCGACCCTGGCATTACTGGTGGCAGGCGCACTACGTTGACTGCCTGGTGGACACCGGACTCCGCGAACTGGGCAACGGTGCCACGCCGACGGCACGCTTTAACGGGCCGGACCGCCCCAGCGCCGGCAGGCTGGCCTCACGGCTCGTGACAGGCATCCGGCTGCGGAACCTGCTGACGTTCGTCAACAACTACTACGACGACATGGCCTGGCTGGCGCTGTCCACGCTGCGGCTGGAGAAACTCGCCGAGGAGTCGCGCAGGCCCGGCCGGCGTCGAAACGCCCGGATCCGGAAAACCCTTACGCTGCAGTTCGATTCCGCTTCCACGGACGACCTCGGCGGCGGCACGTTCTGGAGCAAGAAACGGGACTTCAAGAACACCCCCGCCACCGCCCCCGTGGCCCTGTACTACGCCCGGACCGGGAACCTTGCCAAGGCCCAGGCCCTGCTGGACTGGCTGGACGCCCGGCTGTTTGATCCGGACCAGGGACTTTATCTGGACGGCATCCGGATCAACGCCGCCGGAGAGGCTGTGGTGGAGAGCGCCATCTACACGTATAACCAGGGTCCGGTCCTGGGCGCGTTGCTGGAGCTTGGCGGCGCGGCAAACCTGGCCAGGGCCGCCACCGTGGTGGAGGCGGTGGGCCGCAGCCTGACCCGTGAGCGCGGGGACACGCCCGGCACCCGGGTCCTCCGCTGTGACGGAACGGGCGACGGCGGACTCTTCACCGGGATCCTGTCCCGCTACCTGGCGCTCGCGGCAGCCGACGCCCGCCTCCCCGGGACCGTCCGGATGACTGCCGCCCGGCTGGTCCTGGACACCGCGGATGCATTCTGGGACGGCCGCCGTCCGATCACCCCCGCGGAGCCCTTGGCCCGGCACACGGGCAAACTGCTCTTTTCAGCCCTCCCGGAAAAACCGGCGGACAGCACGTATCCGCCAGGTGCCGCCGTCGAACTCTCCACCCAGCTGCAGGCGTGGATGGTGCTCGAAGCCGCCTCAGCCGTTGAGCGGGCATCCACACCGTAAATCATGCACGCCGTGATCCCGAACGGCGGTGGGCGACTGGCCGCAGGATTCCGCCAGGCGGGAGGGCCCCGGGCGTAAGGTGGGGCGCATGAGTGTTCAGCCCGGGCTCCATCGCCAGCACTGCACCGTGGCCGCACCCACGCAGCTCTGGCTCGATGCCAACGGCCGGCTGGCACAGGATGGCTTCAGCGGCCTCCTCCATGGCGACACACGGATGCTGTGCCAGGCCACGGTGACTGTCAACGGATTCGCTCCCGAGGAGGTGACCGTGGAGTCGGCTCCCGGCGGCGTCCTCCGCGTCCGGGGACTTATCCGCGGCATCGAAGGGCACAGCTTTGATCCCGCCGTCGAGGTCTTCCAGACCTGGACAGTGACGCCAGGGGTGGTCCGCCACTCGCTGAAGGTGGGCACGTCGCTGCCCTCCCTGGACGTCGAGTTGGCAGTGACCCTGGCGGCCGACTTCACCGACATGGCAGCGATCCGCCTGAGCCAGTTTGCGACGCCTCAGCGCCCGGAGTCCGCCGATGACCACTCCCTCCGCTGGCACAATGATGGCCGCACACTCTCCATTTCCGCGCCGGGCACCAACGGTGGCGGTGTGGCTGCCGGGAGCTTGACCGCAGATGCTTCCGCGGGTCATGAGGGCAGCAACCTCCCACGGCTCCTGTGGCAAGGCACCGCCGGGCGCGGGCGGACGTTCGACGCCGAATGGCAGGCCGTGCTGGACGAGACAGAGAGCGCAGTAGTTGCGGCCGCGCCGTCGTCCCTTGCCGTGCCTGCGATGGCCCTGCCGGCGGGGCCGCTGCGGACGCTGCTGGAGAATTCGCTCGACGAGCTCGACGGCCTCCGTATGGCAACCCGCCAACTGCCGGATGCCCCGTTCATGGCCGCCGGCGCTCCCTGGTATTTCACGTTGTTCGGCCGGGATTCCCTGTGGGCGGCGCGGTTCCTGCTGCCCCTGGACCCTGGCCTCGCCACCGGGACCCTGCGCGCCCTCGCGACACTCCAGGGCTCCGACACCGATCCGGACTCGGACGAAGAGCCTGGCCGGATGCTTCATGAGCTCCGGGCCAAGGAACTGGTCCTCGAAAACGACGGGCTGCACCTGCCACCGGTCTACTTCGGCGCCGCTGACTCCACCTCGCTCTGGCTGTGCCTCCTGGGCGAGCTGTGGCAATCCGGGAAGGCGGACGACGCCGTCCGTGCCCTCCTGCCCGCAGCTCGGCGGGCAGCGCAGTGGCTACTGGCGTCCACCGGCCGGGCGGACGGTGACGGCCTGCTGAGGTACGGGAATGTCAGCGGGCACGGGGTGGGCCACCAAGGCTGGAAGGACTCCGCCGATGCCCTGCAATTCAGGGATGGGCGGCCGGCGGAGGGTCCAGTCGCGGTCGCGGAAGCCCAAGGCTACGCCCACCAGGCGGCCACTGCGACGGCGGAACTGCTGGACGCGCTTGGCGAACCGGGGGCCGCTGAGCTGAGGGACTTCGCCTCTGCCTTGGCGCAACGGTTCCGCGAGCGCTTCTGGGTGGAGGACGCCCAAGGCCCCTTCCCGGCGATGGCAGTGGACGGCACCGGCGCGCCCTTGGATGTGCCCGGCTCGAATATGGGCCACCTGCTGGGCACCGGCATCCTTGACCCCGCCGAGGCCCGCCACGTTGCCGCCCGGCTGCTGGGCCCCGAATTGTTTTCCGGATTCGGCCTCCACACCCTCTCGCACAGGGCACCGGGCTTCTGGCCTTTCAGCTACCACTGCGGTTCAGTGTGGAGCCACGACACCGCCATTGCCGTCCGCGGCCTGCTGTCCGAAGGCTTCACTTCTGAAGCCAAAGCCCTCGCCGAAGGCCTGCTCGACGCGTCTGCCGCTTTCGGGTACAGGCTGCCGCAGCTTTTTGCGGGCGTCACCGCCGCCGAATCAAGCCTGGCTGTGCCCTACCCGGCGTCCTGCCATCCCCAGGCGTGGTCCTCGGCGTCAGCCGTTGTGCTGGCGCAGGCGTTGGGCGGGCTGCGGTAGCTGGAGCGCTGCCTTGGCCACGGGTATGCCGGCTTCTATTTGGTTGCGGCAAGCGGCGTGACGGTCGCGGCGTTCAGGGAAACAGCTCCGCCGGTGCCGGCAACCGAGGCGCCAAAGGCACCCTCTTGCGGGAAGACGAGCGAGGTCAGGCTCTGCCCGCCGCCGGTGAAGACCTCCACCGAGGACCGGTCAACGTAGATGGTCAGCCTGACTTTCCCGTCGACGGCGGGACTCGCCACGGATCGGGCCTGCCGGTAGGCGTCGTCCACCCGTTCCTGGGTGTTTCCGCCTGCGGCTGCACTCGGTCGCGCCGGCCGTTTCGCACGCTCCCCCTTGGACGCAGCATCCCCGTCCCGGACCACAAAGGCCGTTCCATTCCGGAAGTCGTAGCCCACAGTGGCGTAGGTCTCCTGGCCGCTGTGCAGCAGGACCCTCGCCTCGGCGTCGGCTCCGCCATTCTCAAGCTCGACGTCGATTTTGAAGGCCCCGCTCCCGGGAACCGGAAGCGGTGCACTCGCTGCATCCCGTAGCTCCTGCTCCGGCACCTGCTGAGGGGGTCCTTCCAGGGATTCCAGGGCCGGCGTCGGGGTTGATACCAGGGTGGGCCGGCCGCCGTCGGACTGCAGGCGGATGTCCCGCACCACCGAATCGGCGCCGTGCCAGCCTTCGGTGGGCAGTTGGCGGGCGTAGGCCCAGTTGTTCATCCAGCCGATGGCCTGCCGGGAGGCCTTGCGCTGCCCGTCCGTCAGCCTCGGATCGTCCCAGGTCACTGCCGCGTAGAAGTCCGCGCCGCCGTCGAGCCACTGCTGCTGGTCATCCGAGGCGGTGAAAGCCTTGCCGTCCCAGGACCCGGTCCAGTAGGCCGTTCCGGTGGTCCGCCCCTCCGCGGAACCGTTGGCCCCCGCGGCCAGCACCCACGTGCGTTGGTCGGAGTCGCCGTCGACATCCAGCTGGAAGAAGTCCGGGCATTCGAGGACCCCCAGCCCGTCCCGTTCGAAGCTGGAGGCGTAGGTCCAGTCCTTGAGGTCAGTGGAGGTGTAGAACCCGATCTTGTGGCCCTCCGCGAGCAGCATGACCCACTGATTGTGGGCCTCGTCCCGCAGGATGCGAGGATCGCGCCAGTGCTCCTGGCCCGGGTTGTCCATGACCGGGTTCTGGCTGTAGCTGGTGAACGTGTGTCCCTTGTCCGTGGAGTAGAACATGGACTGCCGCTGGACGCCGTCGTCCTGTTGGGTGAGGACAGCGATGACCGCCCCTTTGCCAAAACCGGCGGTGCCATCGGTGTCCACTACGGCGGTGCCGGTTTCGATGTCGCCGAGGCCGTTCCGGAACTTCTGAATAGCCACGCCCTCGTTTTTCCAGTGCACTAGGTCGATGCTGGTGGCGTGGAACCACTCGGTGCCGTTCCCCTCCGGGTAGTCGGCGTTGTAGAGGTAGTAGTAATGCCAGACGCCGTCGAGGAAAAACGGCCGCTGGGGATCGTTCATCCAGCGCTGCTCGGGGGTCAGATGGTAGGCGGGACGGTACCCGGGATCCTCCGCGGGCGCCGCCAGCCGCGCCGCGTCCGCCTCGGGCCATTCGCGCGGCACGCCCAGGTCGGCGAGCAGCGCATCGCGGGCCTCGGCGCTGATGCACTCCGGCAGCCGGGCCTTTCCGTGGTCCTGTTCGACGGCGTCGGTTGCCTCGCTGCTGCGGAGGAAAACCTTCCCGTCCACGCGGGCCCCGGCCAGCCAGCCGGGGCCGCACTCGATGATCCGGACGTCCTCGGCGCCTCCAGTCCGGAGGGCCCCAACCTGCTGTTCGAGCGTCCGGTCGTTGCCCTTCAGCCACAAGGACGCGTACGTGCCGTGTTCCTTGTGTGCTGTCTCCTGGGCTGCCGAGACCTCATCGAGGACGCGGTCAGCCGCGGCTGCGGAACCTGTCCTGGTGTTGCCGGCAACCACCAGCGAAACCACCAGGGCCAAGGCGGCCACGGCGGCAGCGACCAGCCAGGGAAGCGGATGGCGAAGGTTGAGGCGGGGGCTGATCTTGGGGAACATGCGGACCATGTTGAGCCAATCGGTCGGTAAACGCACAGGTGCCGTCCCCCATGTCGGGAGACGGCACCAGCGCTACGGAACCATCAATTCTACAGGGTTGCACGGGGCACCCTAAACAGGCCGCCGCATCCGGAACGGATCCAGGAGCCCCAACCCGCGGGGATCAGGGGGTGGCAGCGGGACGCTTTTTCTGCGGATACAGTGTTTCGCCGCGGGCCAGCATGTCCACAAAACCGGCGATCCGTCCCGCCCGCGTCTCGGGGCGCTTGGCCGAGTTCGTCCGGTAGATCATGGCGTACCGGTTCACGGACGTAAGGACGTCGAACATGGCCTGTGCCTCCGGAACGGCGGCGATTGCGGCGGCCAGGTCGGGCGGAACCTCTGCCGTCGCCTGGCCGCCGTAAGCTGCATCCCAGCGGCCGTCCGCCTTGGCGCTGTCGACGGCGGCCCTGCCAGCGTCTGTCATCCTGCCTGCGGCCTCCAGCCGGGCGATGTGCCCCACGTTCCGGGCGGACCAGGGGCTCTTGGAAAGCCGGCGGGTCATCCGCTGGAAGTAGCTGCCGCCGTCGCGCTTCCTGACCTGGCCGTCGATCCAGCCGAAGCAGAGCGCCTCATCAAGGGCGGCGTCGTAATCCAGTTCGGTGACGTCGCCGCCCTTCTTGTGGAGAACCAGCCACACCCCGGGGCTGTCCGCGTGGTTGGCTTCCAACCAGGACCGCCACGCTGCAGCATCCGGCACCAGCAGTTCCTCCAGTTCAATGGCCATGGACCCATTCTGACCCCGGTGCCACGTGAAGCAAGTCATGGCATGATGGCCCTATCTGCGCCGTTCCCCGCCGTCGAGGAGAATCACATGCTGCGTTCGCGCCCTGTCCACTTCACGTCCCGCCTTGACGAATGGGAACGGCTGCTGACCGGGCTGGGGCTGGTCAAGACCGTGGATGAGGGCTCTTGGCGCGAGTTTGACGCCGGTTCCGGACGGCTGGCGCTCCACGCGGCCGAGCCAGGTTCTGCGGAGGACGGGACCACCACCTTCGGCGTGGAGGTAGGCAACCTAGCCGAATTTGCCCGGCGCACCAACCTGGCTGGGGAAGAAGCCGGCACCACCCCCGCCGAGCTCGTCCAGGCTGACCACGGCGAGTCCTGCCGCATCACCGGTCCGGATGGGTTCAGCTTCCTGGCCGATCCTGCCGCCAAGGCCGCCGATGGCACCTGGACGACCTCTGCCGAGGCGGATCCGGGCCTCTCCGTCGTCGAGGTCTGGTTCACGGAGGATCCGGGGTCCGCCGCGCAGACCCTGCGCGATATCGGCGCCCGCTTCCGTCCCTTCCCCGATGACGACGAAACCGCTGACTTCGCGGCCAAAAATGGCGGCGTGCTGATGGTGCGGCCCTCCGAGGGAGCGCCGCGGGCGGGCCTGGGCTTCGAGTACGACGGCGACCTTGCCGCCTTGGAGGCCCGCCTCGCCGACGCCGGGCACGAGGTCCACCTGACGGAGGAAGCGTTCGGGCGCACGCTGCACGTGGCCAACCCCGACGCCGGGTCCGATGCGTCAGCGGGAGGCGGCGGTCCCGTCGGGGCGCCGCACGTTCCAGCCACCCTCTGGGTCTCGAAGCGCTGAATCGAGGGGTGGGGTTTCGCCGCCATGGACGACGCTTTACGCCGACAGCTCACTCCTCGACGGTCCGCAGCCGTCCTATGGGGTAGAACTTAACCATGAACGTTCGTACACCTGACCCCAATCCCGGCTGGCTCTCCGAAGAGGACCTCTTTGAAGCGCGCGGGAGGCTCCCCATGGTTTACGTGGAGGCTGTTCCGGTCAGGCTGGATCCGCTCGGATTCGTGAACGAAGTGGGCACGCTGCTGCAGGCTGACGAGGACGGCACCATGATCCGTTCCCTCGTCTCCGGCCGCGTGATCTACCGTGAAACCATCCGCGCAGCACTCCTGCGCCACATGGAAAAGGACCTCGGCCCGCTGGCCTTCCCGCAGCTGCCCATCAGCCCGGTCCCTTTCACCGTGGCCGAATACTTCCCGGCACCGTCCCAGACCGGGTTCACCGACGACCGCCAACACGCCGTGTCGCTGGCCTACGTCATCCCTGTGACCGGCGAATGCGAGCCCCGGCAGGACGCCCTGGAACTGACTTGGATGACCCCCGAGGAAGTGCTGAGCCCCGGTGTGCAGCTGGAATTCAGCGGTGGCCGCGGCGCCCTGATCCGCCAGGCTCTCGCCTTCGCCGGCGTGGGCTTCTGACCCTCGCGGATAACCCGGCGTCCCCGACTTCCGGCGCCCGCCTTTGTAGACTGTTGGGCGGACCGCAAGAGAACTTAAGGACTCCCATGACCGAAACCCCAGCCGCCCGGCACTACAGCGAACAGCAGGCTGGATCCCTGACCACCGGTGATGAGCTCCTGCTGCCCGACGGCGAACGCACCGCCGAGATACAGCATGTGGAGGTCGAGTCCGACGACTTCGGCACCCCGGCAATCGTCCTCGCCAACCTCTCCGGCGGTGGAACAGTGCGTATCGCCGCCGGTTCCTCGGTCCAGGTGCTGGACGCAGCGCCCGACGCCGTCGCACAGCTTCCCGTAGCCGCTAACCCCGCAGCGGAGGCGGAGGCAGCCGTGGAGGCTCCCGCCGTCGTCGTTCCTCCCCAGCCCGCTTTCCCGCCAGCGGCGACCGGCCCCTCAGAGGAGGAGTTGGCGCTGATTCCCGCTCCGCAGGGAACGCCGGAAGCCGTGGTGGAGGCCGCGGCCGAATCCCACTCGGACGCCGAGGGCGTGATGTTGCTGGCCGACAGGCTGGCCAAGGGAATCAACGTCAAATCGGGAAGCTGCCTGAAGGACCTCAGCGACCTCGCCCACGAACTGTTCATCACGCTCAAGGACCCTGAAGGCGCCCTGGCCGTGGCGGACCTGCTGAACGTCCTGCCCTATGACGGCAACCCTGGCCGGTGGGGATCCGTGGAGGCGTCGCTGGCGCTGTCCAGCTACATCTGCCGCGAGGACGGCCAGGTGGACCGCGCCAAAGTGTACGAAAAGCTGCTCCGCACGCCGGAGGCGCAGGAGACGGACCCGTTCAAGGCCCGGATGAACGCCAAAGTCCGGCAGCGGTCCCTGAATGAGCCCAACCTCTACGACAAAGAGATCTTCCGCTCGATCGACAACTCCAACCACGAGGCCGAACGCGAATGGCGGCTGCTGCGGCTCGAATCGCTGTTGTTCCTGCGGGCCCATGGAGGCTCGGAAACCATCGGCGCAAGCGAGCTGCAGCGCCGGATCAGCAACGAGCTCGAGGCCGTCCGCGCCTGACGCCGGCCACTCCGCGGGTAGGGGAAAATTCCCCCTACCCGGCACTGCCCGTCAGTTGTACATTCGGGCTATGACGAACAATCTGAGCGTGGTAATAAATGCCGACGCGCCGCAGGTCTGGACCATGCTGCGCGAACCGTCCAAGGTAGCCCAGTGGCACGGCTGGGACGCCGATGACCTGGCCAAGGAGATCAATGAAATCTACTTTGGCGACAACGTGGCCGAGGCCCCGGACCACACCAGCCTGACCACCGACGGCGGGGACGTCTTTGAACTCAAACCCGTGCCCACGGGGACCCGGGTCAGCGTCACCCGGGCCGCGATGGACCACAACTCCGAGTGGGCCGCGTGGGACGAGGACATCACCCAGGGCTGGCTGACCTTCCTGCAGCAGCTCCGCTTCGCGCTGGAACGGCACCCCCATGGGAAACGGCATACGACGTTCTTCCAGGTCCCCGGTGAGTCCGGTTCCGCCATCGAGAAGCTGGGTCTGTCCAACGTGCCCAAACCCGGAGAGAACTACGAGCTGACCCTCGGCACGGGTGAGGAGATCGCCGGCAAGGTCTGGTACCGGAGCAACCATCAGGTGGGGCTCACGGTCCATGGCTACGCGGAGCACGGTGACGGGCTCCTCATTGTGGCCGACCAGCCGGTTATCGAGGACGTCCGGCCCAAGGGCGGTTCCCTGGTGATCATCTCCACGTACGACCTCGGCGCGTCCAAGCTGGAGTCCATCCGGGCCCTGTGGGACGGCTGGCGGGCTGAGAACTACCCCACATCAGAGGCGCTGCGCTAAGGCAACGGGGCGGACAGCTGGCACACTGGAACCGTGCCAGCCAACCCCGCCTCCGCCACTCCCCCAACAGTCCTGCCCGCTTCCGCGGCGCACGCCTCAGCTTTGCCTGCTGACCAGTCGCAGTTCTCCTTCACGGTGGGCACCCGCCTTGCCGACAGCTGCCCGCCGGCTGCCGCCCAGGTCCTCGCCAACGGAGGCGAATTCCTCGGCCGGACAGGCACCATCACCACTCCGCACGGTGAGATCCAGACACCGGCGTTCATCGCCGTCGGGACCAAGGCCACCGTGAAGTCGGTGCTGCCCGAGTCCATGGCGGAGCTCGGCGCCCAAGCCCTCCTGGCCAACGCCTACCACCTGTACCTCCAGCCCGGCGCCGACATCCTGGACGAGGCCGGCGGGCTGGGCGCGTTCATGAACTGGTCCGGGCCGACGTTCACGGACTCAGGCGGGTTCCAGGTGATGAGCCTGGGCTCGGGGTTCAAGAAGGTCATCGACATGAAGTCGGTGGACACCTCAGGTCCCGATGATGCCGTCGCTCCCGGCAAGGAGCGCCTGGCACACATTGACGACGACGGTGTCTGGTTCAAATCGCATCTCAACGGGGACCGGCACCGCTTCTCGCCGGAAATCTCCATGCAGGTCCAGCACCAGATCGGCGCGGACATCATGTTCGCCTTCGATGAGCTGACCACGCTGCAGAACTCCCGCGGCTATCAGGAGGAGTCGCTGGAGCGGACGCGGCTGTGGGCGCTGCGCTGCATCGATGAGCACGTCCGGCTGACCTCTGCGCGGGTGGGAAAGCCGTACCAGGCACTGTTTGGCGTGATCCAGGGAGCCCAATACGAGGACCTGCGCCGGAAGGCCTGCCGGGACCTCGGCGCCATGGACTTCGACGGCTACGGAATCGGCGGGGCACTCGAGAAGGAAAACCTCGGCACTATCGTGCGCTGGTGCAACGAGGAGTTGCCCGAGGACAAGCCGCGGCACCTTCTGGGCATCTCCGAGCCGGACGACATCTTCACCGCCATCGAGAACGGTGCGGACACCTTTGACTGCGTCTCTCCCACCCGCGTGGCCCGGAACTCCGCGTTCTACACGCCAACCGGCCGGTACAACCTCTCCGGCGCCAAGTACAAGCGCGATTTCGGGCCCCTGCAGGACGGTTGCGACTGCTACGCCTGTGCCAACTACTCCCGGGCCTACATCCACCACCTGTTCAAGGCCAAGGAGATGCTGTCCGCCACACTGATCTCCATCCACAACGAACGCTTTGTGGTGAAGATGGTGGACGACGCCAGGCTTGCCATCGAATCGGGCCGGTTCTTCGAGTTCAAGGCCGAGACTTTGGCGCAGTACTACTCCTGACGCCCGCCGAGTTCGAGGGAGCCGCCCCAATTCGCTGTAACGCTCCAGCGAATTGGGTCTTCCTCCCGCGAACCCACGGTTTTCCACATAACGACGGCGGGGTCTTCAGCCGATCGCGACCGGCAGCGATGCTTGTTCGCATGGCAGCCATACGCCCCCACTCCCTGCCGACTCAAGGCAGTCTCTGGCGAACGCAGGAACTCCTGGACCTCGGAGTGGGGAAACGCTCAATCGCCGCACTGGTGGCGGCTGGCACCCTGGTCCGGCTCCGCCAGGGCTGCTACATCAGGGGCAGCGTCTGGATGAAGCAGTCGCCCCGCGTCCGGAACCTCCAGCTGATCCACGCCCACGCGCATGGAACGCGCACGACGTCGAGTGGCGGCGCCCGCTACAGCCACACCTCGGGTGCACGGCTCCGCGGACTCTATCTCTGGAATGTTGACAACCGGATCCACTTGACGCAGCGTACGCGGCCCTCCGGGGACTGCCATGGTCGGGACGTCGTCTGCCACACGGCGGATGTGGCCGATGCTGACCGGGCTGTTGTCAGCGGCCTGCCGACCACCACCCTGGAACGGACCACCGTCGATTGCGGTCTGCTGCTCCCATACCGGCAGGCACTGATCCTCGTGGACCACGCACTCAGGCTGGGTGCGGACAGGACCACTCTGGATGCTGCGGCAGCCGCGTTGGACGGTCGCCGGGGCATCAGAAACCTCCGGCGAGTGCTCGCAGCCGCCGATCCGAGCTCGGAGTCACCCGGCGAAACCTTAACCAGGGACCTCATCGCCCGGCTGAGAATCCCTGCGCCGGAGCCCCAGGTTGAAGTGATGACGCGCCGCGGCCGTTATCGGATGGACTTTGCCTGGAAGCAAAGGAAGGTGGCCCTCGAGTTCGACGGGAAGAACAAGTACTTCGACTACCGGCCAACGGACCAGGTGCTCTTCGAGGAAAGGCAACGGGAGAAGGCCCTCACGGAGGACGGTTGGACTGTGATCCGGATCGAATGGAAAGACCTGTTTCGGGAACAGGAGTTCAGGAACCGCCTGCTGCAGGCCCTGGGCGACTGACCGCCGCTGAGTTCGCGGGACCAGTCCCGGGATCGCTGTCGCGTTACAGCGAACCGGCACCGTTCCCGCGATCTCGGGAACAGGCCTAGGCCGCCGCCCCGTAACTCGGTTCCCGCTTCTTGATCCAGCCGATCACCAGGGTGGTCACGGGCACAAACAGGAACTCCACCAGGGTCTTGTACACAAAGCCCACCACCACGTAGTTCACGAACGTGCCGAAGTCGGTGATGCCGATGACGGACGCCGCGATGCTGCAGAAGATCAGCGTGTCCACGAATTCGCCGGCTACCGAGGAACCCATAATGCGCGCCCACAGGGACTTCTCCCCCGAGCGGGCCTTCATTTTGACCAGGATCCAGGAGTTGATGGTCTGTCCGGCCAGGAACGCCAGCAGCGAGGCCAGGACAATCTGCGGGACGGGGCCAAGGGCACCTTCCAGGGCTGCCTGCTTGGACGTGCCGAACTCGTCATCGAAGCCGGGCAGCGCAATGATCACCCAGTAGCAGAGCGAGGCGAACACGGACAACGCAAAGGTCGTGAAGATGGCCTTGCGCGCTACTTTGAAGCCGTATACCTCGCTGATGACGTCGCCCAGGATGTACGCCAGCGGGAACAGGAAGAAGCCGCCGTCGGTGATGACCGGGCCGATCGCCACGCCCTTGGAGGCACCGATGTTGGACAGGATCAGGACCACGGCCATAAAAGCCAGCATGATGCCGAAATACGGCGAACCGATGGAAGCGAATTTTGGCGCTGCGCCGGAGTTGGTCAGGGGCAGGGCGTCAGGGCCTGAGGGGGAAGGCATGGGGTGTCCGTTCGTAGTGGTTCGCTCGGCGTCCGCTGCCTCAAGGACAAGTTCATGGGACGCCGGCTGTATTAGCACTGTCACCGCAAATTCTCCCACGGGTTGTGGGCCTGACCTCTGCCCGGTCGCTTCCACTGTCCAGGCACACAAAGCGGACGGACGACGCCGGATGGCAGGATAGTGCCATGACTCCCGTTGCAGCCGATGTCCAGTCCCTCGCAGCCGCTCCCGCCGTTGTCCTGACAATCGCCGGCTCCGAGGCCACGGGCGGAGCCGGCGCCCAGGCCGACCTGAAAACGTTCCAGGAACTCGGCGTCTTTGGCATCGCCAACCTCACGTGCATCGTCTCGTTCGACCCGAACGACAGCTGGAACCACCGCTTTATGCCGGTCGACCAGCAGGTGATCGCCGACCAGCTCGAAGCCACGACGGCGGCGTATGGTTCCGTATTGGGCGCGGCGGATGAGGTCACGGCTCCCTCGGGCCGGCCCGTCCTGGACACCGTGAAGATCGGCATGCTGGGGAGCCCCGCAACCATCGGCACGGTGGCCGCAGCCCTCAAAAAAGGCAACTTCCGCAACGTCGTGCTGGACCCCGTCCTCATCTGCAAGGGCCAGGAGCCGGGCCACGCCCTGGACACCGACCAGGCCCTGAAGTCGCAGATCCTGCCGCTGGCCACTTTCGTCACGCCCAACCACTTCGAGGCGGAGTCCCTGTCCGGCCTGGAGATCACCGACGTCGAATCGCTCAAGGCTGCCGCAATCCGTATCCATGAGCTCAGCGGCGCAGCGGTCCTTGCCAAAGGCGGGGTGCGGCTGGAAGGCCCGGACGCCGTCGACGTTTACTACGACGGCGGGACCCTCGAAGTCCTGAGCGCTCCCAAAGTGGGCGAGGTGGCGGTGTCGGGCGCCGGCTGCTCGCTCGCTGCGGCCGTAACGGCGGAGTTGGCCAAGGGTGCTACGCCGCTTGAGGCTGCCCGGGCCGCCAAGGAATTCGTCACCGCGGGGATCCGCAACAGGGTGGCCTCGGGGGCTCCGTTCGATGCCCTCTGGCAGGGCGGGCCGCGCTAGCTACCGGATTCCGCTGGCAGCTTCGTCTACCCGAGCCTCTTCCAGCAGCGCCTCAGCTAACAGCGTGGCCGTTCGCACGATGAAAGCCCGACGGCGGTCCAGACGGTCCGGAGCGGAGCCAGCCAACAGTGCATCGATCTGGGGCAGGACCGTCCAGCCATCGCACAGGGTCACGATGGTGATGATGAGGTCGGCTGCATCCGTGCGGTCGATCCCGGGCAGGACTGCCAGCATCTGGCCCACTTTTACGGCGCAGTGGTCGGCGCGCGTGGCCCGGTCCACGGTGTTTTTTCCGCGTTCCAGGCCTTCCCAGAACAGGAGACGGGCCAGGGCGCCGTCCTTCGTGTGACGGTCAAAAAGTTTCCCAGCGTATTCTCCGACGGCCGCGGCACCGTGCCCCTGAATCGGCACGTCCGTCATCACCCGGACCAGCTCAGCGGCCAGCACGGCGTCAAACAGCTCGTCCTTCTTGCCGAAATACTGGTAGATACGCTCCTTGTTCACACCAGCCGCTGCGGCGATGCGGTCCACCCGTGCGCCGGCGAGGCCCTTCTCGCTGAACTCCTCGGTGGCGGCAGTCAGTAGCAGGGCTTTGGTGCGGTCAGTGTTCCAGGCCATGCCACAATTCTACCCGTTTCCAACTAAGTAGTTGCACTTTCGGCCCACTCGGGTTTAGTCTCGATTTTATCAAAAGCAACTAACTAGTTGGAGTTAGCCATGAATGCCAATCTCACGCCCACGACTGCTGAACTCTCCACTGAGCCAGCCCACATTTCGGCTCCGCTTCCGGTTCCGCCCGCCCCGTCCATCCACGTCCGCGCCGTCATCACCTGGCTGGCCATCTTCCCGCTGGTCGCCGTAGGCATGATGGCGGTGGCACCCCTGACGGAGGGCTGGCACCCGGTGCTCCGCGCGCTGGTCCTGACGCTCGTGGTTGTTCCGGTGGCTGTGTACCTCGTCCTGCCGCGGCTATTCGCGGGCTACGGCGCCGTGATGCACCGACGCAGTAACCGCAAGGCCGGTCAGTAGGCTCGGCCGGACCTTCGGCTACCGCGGGTCCGCGACCTTTCCCATAAACAGCGGCAGGCCGGTCCCGACATGCACAATCTGGTAGTGGAACGGCCTGTCGAAGCTGATGGACCGTGCCGGCTCGGGCGGGACACTGGTGGCCATGCCGTTGATCTGCGTCACGGCCGCAGCCACCGTCCCCTTTTCTGCCACGGTGATGTTGGCGTCCTGCGCGGCCTGGGTGATCATCAACCCTTGCTGGATCGCGTCAAAGTCGCGGGTGGTGTTCAAGGTCTTCTCCAGCCCCAACTGTTCCAGGATGGCCCGCACGTCAAAGTGGCTCTTGTGGTCCCAAGTAGGAAGCGCAAGGTCAATGTCCTCAGGGTTCGCGGCATCGAGGGCACGTGCCACTTCCGCCAGCCGTTCCGCATTGAGGGCGGCAGCACCGCCGTCGGAATCCTGGGCGGGAAGCACCAGCCGCATCACGAAACCCTCTCCGTAGGGCAAGTCCACTGCTTGCCAGCCGGGGCCCTCGGCATAGGCCATTTCCTGCATGCTGTGCATCATGGGGACGTCAATGGTTCCCCCGCCTGCAGTGGTGAATGGTTCGTCTGAGGTAGCTTCTGCGTCGAACGGGATGTCCCAGGCCGCCGCGAAGTAGACGGCGTTGACCAGGCTGAAGGTGTTGTTGGGATCGTAGGGGGCCGGTGCTTTCTCGATCCGGCCGCCGGTGTTTTTGTTCACCCACGCGTCGATCGCCGGCTTGGTGACCGCCTCGTCGCGGAAGTCCACGGGATGCACGCCGGTCCCGTAGTGCTCCGCAAGGGCATCAAGATAACCCCGGCCGGTGGAAACGTTCTTATCCACAAACAGGCCGTTGGCAGTATGGACCAGTGGTTTGGCAGGCGGGTTCTCTTCGTCCACCGAGCCGGGGTCGCCGTCGTACTCCTCCAGGGAGGCGAGCAGCGCGTTCATGGCCTGGTCCCGGTCCGCCACCGGAAGTCCCAGCACGGCGTCCATTTCTGTGGCGGCCTCTCCGGACGCGCCGGCCCGCAACATGGCAAGGGCAATCAGCAGGCTGCCCGGCGATGCAATGACGTTCCCTTCGCCGCTGGCCAGGAGGGCGTCCCCCAGCCTCAAGGCGGAATCCCGGAACGTGGCCAATTCCTCCGGGAAGGCCTCGCGGTCCACCGAGGCCCGTTCGACGCCGTCGGCCTTAAGCAACTCCGGCGGCGCCTGTGCAGCACACGCCGCCAGTCCCATCACGGCACCCAACGCGATTGCCCGCTGAAATCGAAACATCCCTGTAGCCTCCCCCGGCACACCATGGCGGGAATCCGCCTGCTCCCAGTGAACCAGCGACGGCGGCGGCAGGCGATGCCTGTAGGGTCACGCTTTGCCTTCATTATGGTCTCGCCGAGCCCCGTACGGTGCGCCAGCCCGTGAACGCTAGCTGCGCGGAATGTTCCGCAGGTTGCTCCGTGCCATGCTGACAGCTTCGCCAGCGCCCCGGTTCAGGACCACCTTGGACATGGCGGTGGCGAAGCCCACCACCTGCGACCCGGAAATTTTCGGCGGCAGTGACAGCGCGTGGGGATCGGTGATCAACTCCACCAGTGACGGACCCGGGTGCGCGAACGCCTCCCGGTAGGCAGCCTCGATCCTGGCGGGGTCGGTGACGCGGACTGCGTGGAAACCCAAGGCCCGGGCGACGGCGGCATAGTTCGCATCGGGTACGTCAACGCCGAAGTCGGGCAGGCCGTCCACGAGCATCTCCAGCTTGACCATGCCCAGCGTTGAATTATTGAAGACCACCACGTTGACCGGCAGTTTGTGGGCCGCCACGGTGATGAGCTCGCCCAGCAGCATGGACAGTCCGCCGTCGCCGGAGACTGACACCACTTGGCGGCCGGGGAAGGCGAGTTGCGCGCCGATGGCGTGGGGAAGGGCATTGGCCATGGAGCCGTGCAGGAACGAGCCGATCAGCCGCCTCGTCCCCAAGGGGTTGATGTACCGCGCGGTCCACACGTTGCACATCCCCGTGTCCGCGGTGAAAACCGCATCCTCGGCAGCCACCTGGTCGAGCAGCGACGCCGCGTATTCCGGATGGATCGGCTGTTTCTTCTCCACCTTGCGCGTGTAGGCGCCCACGGACTTGTTCATCAGCCGGTCATGCTTCTTGAGCATCTTCTCAAGGAAGCGGCGGTTCTTTTTCGGCGCCAGCAGCGGCATCAGGGCAGCCAACGTGGGTAGGACGTCGCCATGGACCGCTATATCCACGTCTGTCCGGCGGCCCAGTTTGTGGGCGGCACGGTCCACCTGTGCGGTGCGCGTTTCGGGCAGGAACTGGTCATAGGGGAAGTCGGTGCCCAACAGGATCAACAGGTCGGCGTCCTCGATCCCCTCCGCTGCGGCGCCGTACCCCAGCAGGCCGGTCATGCCGATGTCGTACGGGTTGTTGTACTGCACGAAGTCCTTGCCGCGGAGGGTGTGACCAATCGGTGCCTTGATCAGTTCGGCCAGGGCCACCACTTCGTTGTGTGCCCCTTCAACGCCGGCGCCGGCGAAGATGGCCACTTTCCCGGCCGCATTGATCGCGTCCGCCAGGTCCCGGACACTCGCGGGATCGGGGGTTAGCGCGGCGCGCCGGAACGTTGCGGGCAGCGGCGTCGTGGCGGTAGCTTCCAGGCCCGCGATGTCGCCGGGAAGGGTGACGACGGCGACTCCCCCGAGGCCCACGGCATGCTGGATGGCGCTGTGCAGCACGCGCGGCGCCTGGTCCGTGGTGCTGACAAGCTCCGAGTAAACCGAGCACTCGTTGAAGAGCCTATCCGGGTGGGTTTCCTGGAAGAACCCGCTACCGATCTGCTTGCTGGGAATGTGGGAAGCGATGGCCAGCACGGGGGCGCCGGACCGGTTCGCGTCGTAGAGTCCGTTGATCAGGTGAAGGTTGCCAGGCCCGCACGATCCAGCGCAGACCGCGAGCTTCCCCGTCAGTTGGGCTTCGGCAGCCGCGGCGAAGGCAGCAGCCTCCTCATGCCTGACGTGGATCCAGTCGATCCCGCCTTGCCGCGAGCCGCCCGTTTGACGGACGGCATCAACAATTGGGTTGAGGCTGTCCCCCACAATTCCGTAGATTCTCTGCACACCGGCAGCCTGGAGCTGTTCGATGAGCTGGGTTGCAAGTTCCTTGGCCATGAGTGCACACTCCCGCGAACGGCTGGATCAGCTGTCAGGTTGAGCAGCCGACAAGGCCCAATATAGTCCGGCCGCCTGGGCGAAACGGCGGCCGCGCAAGCCCGGACCGCGCCCCTCCCCTGCCCTCCCGGGACGCTCACTCATTTACCACAGGAACCGAGAGAGCGTTCTGGGTGGTGGGGGACGACGCCGGGTGCCGGCACAGTCCCGGAAGGAACCGCTGTGCCGGCCACCCGCCGTCGAACCTCCTGCGTGTTGAAGCTAAGGCGCTAGGCGTCCACGAGGTCCTTGTCCTTGTCATCGTCCTTGCGGGCTGCGGACCAGGCATCGCCCTGTTCCCGGTCCAGGTGCGTGGCCTTCTTGTTCCGCAGCGCGAAGATGTAGACCACCAGGGAGATGGCGATGGCAACGGTGACATAGGTGAAGAACAGGTCCACGCGTTCGGCCTTCTGGAACGCGGCACCGAGCAGCGGGACTGTGCCGCCGAACAGCGAGTTGGCGATCGCGTAACCCAGGCCGACGCCGAGGGCTCGGATGGAGGCGGGGAACAGCTCAGCCTTCACCAGGGCGTTGATGGAGGTGTAGCCGCCAACGATCAACAGGCCGCCCATCATCAGCAGGAACGCAGTGAACGGGTCCTTGGTGTTGGACAGTGTGGAGAGCAGCGGCCAGGTGAACAGGACGCCGGTGATGCCGAACCACAGCAGCAGCGGCTTGCGGCCCACCTTGTCTGAGATCAGGCCATACACGGGCTGGAGCAGCATAAAGATGAACAGTGCCCAGAAGTTGATAACCGAGGTATCCGTCTTGGCGATGCCGGACGTATCGTTCATGAACTTCAGGATGAAGTTGGTATATGTGTAGAACGCCACCGTGCCGCCGAGTGTGACACCGATGCAGATCAGCAGCGGCTTCCAGTACTGCGTGAACAGCAACTTCATGGTGCCGGGCTGCGCAACGCCGGCCACCGCGGGTACCTTCGCGGCTTCAACCTGCTCCGCGGAGACTGTTTCCTCCATGGAGCGCCGCAGCCAGAGGACAACCAGCGCGGCCACACCGCCGATGGCGAACGGGATACGCCAGCCCCACTCGGTCAGGTCGTCCTTGGGCATGACGTTCTGGAGGATGACCAGCACCAGCAGGGCCATCATCTGGCCGCCGATCAGGGTCACGTACTGGAAGCTGGAGAAGAAACCGCGGCGCTTGGACGTGGCAGCCTCGGACATGTACGTGGCGCTGGTGCCGTATTCACCGCCCACTGAGAACCCCTGGACCAGGCGGATGAGGATCAGCAGCACCAAGGCCCAGACGCCCACCTGTTGGGTTGTGGGCAAAAGCGCGATGGCGAAGGAGCCCGCGGACATCAGCGTGACACTCAACGTCAGCGCGGCCTTGCGGCCCTTGCGGTCGGCGTAGCGGCCGAAGAACCAGGCGCCGATGGGACGCATCAGGAACGACGTCGAGAACACGGCCATCGCCTCCAGGCCAGCCTGCAGCTCGTCCTTGGAGTTGAAGAAGTGGGACTGGAAGTAGGCGGCGAAGACCGTGTAGACGTAGAGGTCGTACCACTCCACGAGGTTGCCCGCTGAGCCTTTGAGGATGTTGCTGACTGCCCGCCGGGTCTGGGCTGACTCACTTTGGATCCCGGTTTGCTGGGTACTCATCGCTGGACCTTCCTGGCCGGCTTCGCCACAGGTCCCCGTTTTACTTTCTTGCTGTCCACGGCAACGTTGCCCATGGTTCCTCCTCGACATTGATGGTCCCGGCGAAGGCCAGGGACCCCATCCAAGCTATGGGTGATCCATCGCACAACCAACGCTGGAGCCGAAGTCCTAACACTTCCTTAGGTTTTGCCCCCATGCCTCGCGCTGAAAGCTTGTCCCATCCAGTGCAGGGCGGAAAATCGGCGAACGGGGTAATCTCCAAAGGCGGACTGGGGAAGAAACGGCCGCTCAAACGGAACAGGATCAGGCAATGGATGTGCTCATCGTCGAGGACGACGACGCCATGGCGTCCGCGCTCGACGCAGCCGTGGTTTCCGCCGGACACACGGCCTCCCGGGTTGCCCGCGGAGCTGACGCGCTCCTGGAGCACCGGCGCTTTGGAGTCATCTTGCTCGATCTGGGCCTGCCGGACATGGACGGACTCGACGTCCTGCGCAAGCTTCGCCAGGTAACACCCGTCCCGATCCTGATTTTGACAGCCCGCGACGACGAACGCAGCGTGGTGCTTGGCCTGCGGTCCGGAGCAGATGACTACCTCGTCAAGCCGGTGAAACTCGTTGAGCTCCTCGCCCGCATCGAAGCAGTCACCCGGCGGGCGGGCCGTGCAAGGGACAGCAGGCAGCGGACCATCGTGCTGGGCGGACTCGAGGTGGACCTCGAACGTCGTGTGGCGGCGATCGGTCCCAGAGTCCTGCCCCTGACCGCCACCGAATTCGACCTGCTTGCGCTCCTGGCGGGCCACGCCGGTTCAGTGGTCACCCGGGAGCAGATCCTGGATGCTCTATGGGGCGACGCGTTCCTTGCCTCCTCACGATCCCTCGACGTGCACCTGACAGGCCTGCGCGCCAAGCTCCAACTGCCCGGCTTCATTATCAACGTCCGGGGCGTGGGCTACCGGGTCGAGGCGGATCCGGCGTGAGGCTGCGCGTCCTCGGAGTCCTGAGTATCCTGTCCGTCCTCATCGTCATTGTCGCCTCAACGGCGATCCTGACGTCGGCCAGCCGGGAGCTGACCCAGGAACTCCAGATCAACCGGGCAGCCGCCCTGAACCGCCTCGCGCAGGTGGCCTTCGACGCCGCGACCGAGGGAGGGGACCCCACACAGCTGCAGACCGAGATGGACAGATACTCCGAACTGTACGGAGAGGGGGTCCTGATCCGCCTCCAGGCAGGCACCCTGCGCTCGGGCGGACTGAGCGAGGAGAGCCCAGGTGTCCGCGATGCACTGGCCCGGGCCAGCCTCAACCTCAACGACACCGCCCTGTCGCCGCTTCAGCCCTTTGGAACAGGCTCCGAGGTGATCTCCCGTTCGTTCGGCAGTGCCAGCCAGGTTCTTGGCGAAGCCGTACTAAAGGTCAACCTGGATGCCGCGCGGCTGAAACTGCGCGAGCGGTGGCTCCTCGTTGGAGTGGCCGCAGCCGCCCTCGCTGCGGTGCTCCTCCTCGGCGCCGCCCGCGTAACCGGCTGGGTGCTGCGCCCTGTGCACCGCCTGAATGCGGCCGTGACGGAGCTTGAGGCAACAGGCCGGACCGGAAATCTTCCTGAGGCCGGACCGCCGGAACTGCGGGAATTGAGCCGTTCCTTCACCAGAATGGCGCGGACGGTCAGCGAGAGCATCGACTCCCAGCGCCAGCTGATTGCCGATACCTCCCACCAGCTACGAAACCCGGTGGGTGCACTGCGGTTGAGGATCGACTTGCTGCAGCTTGAACTGCAGACCGCCCGGGAAAAGAAGGCGTCGGACGGGGTCCTCGCCGAGCTTGAGCGTGTGGAGGACATCCTCGACGGCGTACTGCGCCTCGCTGCAGCGGAACACCGGGCATCCGAGGACTCGGCCGGGGTCCCGCCAAGAGCCGCCTCGCACGTGCTCCCGGCCGTTGTGGACCCTTACGCGGTCCTGCAGGAAGAAACCGAACGGGCTGGCCCGGCGGCACGGCAAAGCGGGGCCTCGATCCTGCTGGACGGTCCGCCCAAGCCCGCGGTGCACATAGCCTGCAACGCCGCAGAACTGGCCCAGATGGTTGGCGAGCTGATCAACAACGCCATCAAGTACGCGGCCGGTGCCCGCATTACGGTGGCCGTCCGCAGCCTCCCGGACGCAGTCGCCGTCGAAATTTCCGACGACGGTCCCGGGCTTTCCGCCGAAGACCGGGCTGCTGCCACAAGCCGCTTCTGGCGCTCCCCACAGCACCGCAATATCCGCGGCAATGGACTGGGTATGACCATTGTGGACAGGCTGGCGCGTGCCAACGGTGGCCGGCTGCTGCTGGCCGGAGCCTCCCCGCACGGCCTGATCGCGCGCATTGAATTTCCGCGTGCCGTGGCCGGGCCGAGTGAGGATGGCCCGTCGTGACAGACCTGGCTTACGCCGCCAGTGGCCACAGCGGCCTTCCGCGGAGGCGCGCGGCCCTCAAAGCAGGACTGGCTGCCAGCTTGGCTGGGTTGTTGGGGCCGGCCCTCAGCGGCTGTACGCGCCAAGACCGTCCGGGCAGTGTCACGGTCGCTGGGGGTGAGCCGGGGGGCTTCTACCTCGAGTTCGCCACGCTGCTGGCTGCGTCCCTCCAGCAGCATGGGGTGGCGGATACAGCTTCGGCTCTGATAACCGGCGGCAGCCTGGACAACCTGGGGAAACTGCTGGCGGGGCAGGCCACGTTCGCGATCGCGCTGGCGGATGCCGCGGCCGAGCAGTTTGGAGCAGATGGCAAGTCGGCCGCCGGAATCAGGGCGCTCGGTCGGGTCTATGAAAATTACGTCCACTGCGTGGTGCGCAAGGACAGCGGCATCCACGATCTCGCCGCCCTGGCCGGCAGGACGGTTGCCGTCGGAGAGCCCGGTTCGGGGACATCGCTGACCACACCCCGTCTCATTGAAGCGGCGGGACTGGCCACCGCAACGGTCGGCACGGCCCCAACGTCCGCCGTCGAAAACGTAGTCACCGTGCAGAACCTCGGGCTCAACGATGGCCTCGCGGCGCTGCAGGCCGGAGCAGTGGATGCGCTGTTCTGGTCCGGTGGCGTGCCTACGGCAGCCATCGCTGGAAGCAACCGGGAGGCCGCCCTGGAACTCCTGGACCTGTCGTCATTGCTGCCGTCCATACGGACCCGCTACGGCCCTTACTACGACCGCGTGCTGATCCCTGGCGGGAGCTACGACGGGATTCCGGCGGTGTGGACCATTGGCGTGGCGAACTTGCTCCTCTGCCGCAACGACCTCGATGACCGGACCGTCAGGAGGACCGTTGAACTGCTGGTGGGGAACGCCGAAGAACTCATCCCGCGCTCCAGCCTGGGGGTCCAGTTCCTGAGTCCGGAGTCGCTGATCAACACTGCCGGCCTGCCACTGCACCCGGCAGCTGCTGATGCGTACCGGGAACTCCACGGCTGACCCGAACGCTCTCACACCTTGAACTGGTCCCCGAAAGTTGGTGGGCTCCTGACACGGTCAAAGCTGCAGCTACGTGGGCTGGGGCAGAATGAAAGCCATGGGGAACAAGATTTCAGAATTGCAGCTAACCCAGCTCGGACCATGGGAGGTTGAGCGCTCCACCCTCCACGAAGTTGGAATGAGCTGGGATGAGATCGTCTCGCGCTGGTTCTCGGAGGAGAACGTGCTCCCGCCCCGGGCATCGGATGATTTCCCTCTTTTAGGCTGGCGACGCGTGCAGACGTCCTACCCTTCTTGGGCACTAGAAGTGCTTGTGCTTGGCGCACCCGACCAAGCAAGCCCGGGTCGATGGGTTCTCGTGCAGTGGCATCACGACAAGAACGGATGGCAATTTGCTGGTCCCGCGAGCTATCTCCCAATTCCAGTGCAGGAGCTCCGCAGGCAGGGGTTACGCCTGGAATGGTCACAACCAAACTTCATGATGACAAAGGGATCACCACCGGAAATTGCCGTCGTCCTAATCAACGACGCCGCAAGCACGTGGAATCCGAGCGAAGAAGACCACAGCCATGTCCAGGGAATCGTCCTCGACTACAAAGGAAACAGAATCGGAAGCGGCTGGTACGCCCACGGCAAGGCAGCTCAACTGCCCCCCTTAGCCCCGGGCCAGCAACTCGTCCTCCCTGCCCTGCTAAACAACCCC
Source organism: Pseudarthrobacter sp. CCNWLW217 (assembly GCF_037203985.1). NCBI lineage: Bacteria > Bacillati > Actinomycetota > Actinomycetes > Micrococcales > Micrococcaceae > Pseudarthrobacter > Pseudarthrobacter sp. CCNWLW217. The sequence continues at coordinate 3,811 of NZ_JBBCBT010000013.1, read as the reverse complement.
GAACTTGATGGGCTCGTGCCCGGCCGTTACCAAATCCGTGCCTCGCTGACTGCCTTAGGACTCCCAACAACGATCCTTGCCAGCCTTACAGTCGCTGATCAACAGGGACAGCAGCTCGCGCCTGAATAGATGGCTCGTTTGGACCTAGGCTGCAAGCAATTGGCCCGATACTGGTGCTCGCGGGATGGGACCGGTCCGATACACCTCGTTGCCGAACGCGTCGGCGCATTCCTTGCCCATGAATCCTCCACCGCCCAAACAGGAGCAGTTAACGTTCGCCAAGAGAGTGAGAGAACGTCCTGGTCAGGTACCGGAGTGCGCCTGGAGGAAGCTGTACACCTCGGTCTCGTCGACGCCGGGAAACGCCCCGGGCGGCATGGCCGCCAGCAGGTGCGAATGGGCCCGCGCGGACGGCCAGGCGTTGCCAGCCCATTCCGAGGCCAGCTCCGCCGGCGGACGTTTGCAGCAGCTTTCGTCCGGGCACGTGGACTTGGACCGTTCTGTGGTGTCCCTTCCGCGGAACCACTTCACGTGCGCGTATGGCACGCCGACGGAGAGCGAAAACTCACCGTTTGCAGAGCGCTCGGTTCGCGCGGTGCACCAGTACGTCCCTGCGGGAGTGTCCGTGTACTGGTTGTAGGCACGGAACTTGTCGGCGACGTCGAACACCACGCGGGACGTCCATTGTTTGCACGACGGCTGGCCCTCAATGGCGCCGGTGTGGTCCTGCGGGAACGTCACGCCGTCGTTCTCGTAGGCCTTGTAGATGATGCCGCTCTGGTGCGTTTTCTGGAAGTGCGTGCGGATGTCCAGGTGCTCCGTGGCGAGGTTGGTGAAGCGGTGCGCGGCTGTTTCGTAGGAGACTGCGAAGGCGTCGCGGATGTCCTCCACGGCGATTTCCTTCGCCTGTTTGGCTTGCTGCAGGAACTCCACGGTGGCCTTCTCCGGGAGCATCAGAGCCGCGGCGAAATAGTTGGTGGCCACGCGCTGCATCAGGAAATCACCATAGTTTTTGGGCGTTTGGTGGCCCAGGACGTAGTGGCCCAGGGCCTGCAGCAGCACCGAGCGGGGATCGTGGTCCGTGCGCTGGTTCTGCGTGAGATAAATTCTGTGGTTCTTGAGATCAGTGACGGACCGGGTTGAATGCGGCAGGTCACCCACATGATGGAGGCTGAATCCAAGGTGCGCGGCAATGTCCGCGATCACGTGCTGGGACAGCGGACCGGTGGTGTGCCCGACGCTCGCCAGCACCTTCTGGGCTTCGGCCTCATACTCGGGAAAGTAGTTGTTCCGCTCACGCATCATGGCACGCAGCTCACCGTTGGCGCGCCGGGCCTCCTCCGGCGTGGCGATCTGCTCATTGAGCTTGCGCTCCAGCTCGTGCTGCAAGCCCACCATCGACTCGAGCACGTCCATCGGAAGCCTCGAGCTGATGCGGATTTTGGGCAGGTTCAGTGACTCGTAGATGGGACTGCGCTGGTACCGTTCCAGCTCGATTTCCAAGGCTGCCCTGCGGTTGGGCGGCTCGGCGCCCAACAGTTGATCGATGCCCACATTCAGCGCCGCTGCGAGCTGCTGTAGCAGCCCCAGCTTGGGCTCCCGCTTGCCGTTCTCAATCAGGCTCAGCTGGCTTGGGGCGGTACCGACGGCGGCACTCAGGTCATCGAGCGTCATGCCGGCCGCCTTGCGCAGGTGGCGGACGCGGCGGCCGAGGCTGATGACGTCCAGTTCCGGTGCGGCAGTGGACGACGGCGGTGCAGCGGCTTTGCGGTTCCAGCTTGAAGGGGGCATTTCTTGAGGATACGCGAAGAAGTGCATTTCTTTCCATGATTTTCCCCTAGAGAAGTGTTGGGAAGTGCTGAAAAGTAGTGATCACGGAAAGAAACACCGCACCGGGATAGCCGGCCGGGACTGCAAGGACGCAGCCCTGGCCGGCGGATCACCACCCCGGAGCTCAATCAAGGAGACAACGATGACTGCAGCATTTGAGCCCACCCAGCAGACGCCCGAACAGCAGGCCGCCGCCCTGGAGCTTGAGTGGGCCGCCAACCCCCGCTGGGAAGGTGTGACCCGTGACTACTCAGCTTCCGACGTCGTCCGCCTCCGCGGCCGCGTCTCCGAGGAACACACGCTGGCCCGCCGCGGTTCGGAAAAGCTGTGGAAGCAGCTCACCGAAGAGCACAAGACCGGCGGATACACCAACGCCTTGGGCGCCCTGACCGGCAACCAGGCCGTGCAGCAGGTCAAGGCCGGCCTGCGCGCCATCTACCTTTCAGGCTGGCAGGTTGCCGCGGACGCCAACAACTCCGGCCACACCTACCCGGACCAGTCGCTCTACCCGGCCAACTCGGTCCCCACGGTGGTGCGCCGCATCAACAACGCGCTCCTCCGGGCAGACCAGATCGAGTTCTCCGAGGGCATCCAGACTGTTGAGGACTGGATGGTCCCGATCGTGGCCGACGCCGAGGCCGGCTTCGGCGGACCGCTGAACGCCTACGAGCTCATGAAATCCATGATCCAGGCCGGCGCGTCAGGCGTTCACTGGGAGGACCAGCTCGCCTCCGAGAAGAAGTGCGGCCACCTGGGCGGCAAAGTCCTCATCCCCACCCAGCAGCACGTCCGGACCCTGAACGCAGCCCGCCTGGCGGCCGACGTCGCCGGCACCCCTTCGGTGGTCATCGCCCGCACCGACGCCGAGGCAGCAACCCTGATCACCTCCGACGTCGACCCCCGCGACCAGGAATTCGTTACCGGCGAGCGGACCCCGGAAGGCTTCTACAAAGTCCGCAACGGCATCGAACCCTGCATCGCCCGCGCCAAGGCCTACGCCCCGTACTCCGATCTCATCTGGATGGAAACGGGCACCCCGGACCTTGAGCTGGCCCGCAAGTTCGCCGAAGCGGTCAAGGCCGATTTCCCGGACCAGATGCTGTCCTACAACTGCTCGCCGTCGTTCAACTGGCGCAAGCACCTCGACGACGCCACCATCGCGAAGTTCCAGCGTGAACTTGGTGCCATGGGCTTCACCTTCCAGTTCATCACCCTGGCCGGCTTCCACGCCCTGAACTACTCGATGTTCGACCTCGCCCACGGCTACGCCCGTGAAGGCATGAGCGCTTACGTCGAGCTCCAGGAAAAGGAATTCGCCTCCGAATCCCGCGGCTACACCGCGACCAAGCACCAGCGCGAAGTCGGCACCGGCTACTTCGACGACATCGCTACCGCGCTCAACCCGAACGCATCCACCCTCGCACTGGTCGGATCGACCGAAGAGGGCCAGTTCCACTAAATTCTTCCCCCTTCCTCGTTGCCCTATCACTTAGAGTCCTCATTCGCCGCTTTTGGGGACCACAAGTGATAGGGCAACGGCGGACTTTTAAGGAGTCACTCCCATGAACAGCTTCACTGACAACTTCACCATCAACGGCATTACGTTGACCGCGCAGCCTATTTGCCGGCAGAACGAGGTTCTGACTCCTGACGCTCTGGAGTTTGTGGCCAAGTTGCACCGGGCGACGGCGGCGCGGCGCCAGGAATTGCTACAGGCACGCTGGACGCGCCGGGCGGACATCGCCGGTGGCCAGGACCCCAGGTTCCTCCGCGAAACCGAGAGCATCCGCAATGACCCGTCGTGGCGGGTTGCTCCGCCGGCGCCTGGCCTGGAGGACCGCCGTGTGGAGATCACCGGTCCGGTGGACAAGAAGATGACCATTAACGCCCTGAACTCCGGCGCGAAGGTGTGGCTCGCGGACATGGAGGACTCCTCCACCCCCACGTGGCGGAACGTGATCAAGGGCCAGCTGAACCTCAC